>CAJWMA010000080.1 GCA_913042995.1 uncultured bacterium
GCCGCATTTTCTCACGCCTCGAAGTAGCGCTTGAGCCGTGCCCGCGGATCAAATCTCCGGGCGGCCCTTTCGATCGAGGCTCGGCCCAGCCGAGGCAGCCACTCGAGCTCGGCGGTTACCTTGACGTCTCCATATTTCTCGATGGCGGCCTTGTTCTCCTTGTCTCTGGGACCGACCATGACGATCCCCGCGACTTCCAGCTCTCGCTTGCGGAGCGCCTCGAGGCTCAGCAGGGTGTGGTTGATGGTTCCCAGCCCGCTTCTCGCAACCAGCAGGCAGGGCAGGTGCATGTCCTGGAGCAGGTGGGAGAGGAGGTAGCCCTGGTCCGTGATCGGCACGTGGAGGCCCCCGATACCCTCGACTACCAGGTTGCGGCGGGGATCATCGAGGGCATGCTGCACAAGCTTTCCGAGGATCAGCTCGGGGTCGATCGGCCTGGATGCCAGGCGCGCCGCGAGATGGGGTGAGACGGGCGGATCATAGAGGTAGGCCTCCTCGAGTACCTCGACCCGGTGTCCGACCCATCTGCGGACCAGCCCGGTGTCGGTGTCGCCATCGGCGCCGGTGGCCAGGGGCTTCCAATACGCCAGCCTGCGGCGCCGGGCGTAGCGGGCAAGCACAACGGCGCTGACAACCGTCTTCCCGACCTCGGTATCCGTTCCGACGACAACCAGGCTCATATCGTCTCCTTCCGGGCGAGGAGCTCGATCAGCGCCGAGGCCAGCCTGTCGATGTCGCCTTCGCTATGATCTGCGTGTACGGAAATTCTCAGTCGTGAGCTTCCTGGAGCGACGGTCGGGGGGCGTACGGCGCGCACATCGAGCCCGGCCTGCTGGAGCCGGTCGGCGGCCTCCAGCGCGTCCTCGTTGCCGCCTACGATCACCGGCACGATGGGACCGCTGCTGCCTGAGCAGTCCAGTCCGCCGGCGGCCAGGGCATCCCGGAGTCTCCGGGCCAGTGAGTGAACACGGGCGCGCGGCCCAGGGTCGGCGCAGAGCTCGAGCCCCGCCGCCATCATTGCCAGCAGCAGGGGCGGTGTCGCCGTGGTGAAGATGAATGGTCTTGAGCGGTTGACGAGCCATTTTACCAGGGTGTTTGAGCCGGCGACAAAGGCGCCGAAGCCGCCGAGAGCCTTGCCGAAGGTCGAGACGATGGCGGCGCAGCGTCCCTCGATGCCGTATTCTTCCGCGAGTCCGGAGCCGCGTTCGGATCCGAAAAGGCCGGTGGCATGAGCGTCGTCAACCAGGAGCGAGGCGGAATATTTTTCGGCCAGCGCCGCGTAGCGCTCCAGGGGCGCGATGTCTCCATCCATGCTGAAGTAGCTCTCGGTCACGATGAAGGTTTTGCCGCCAGGGTGTGGGCGGGCCAATTCCCGCTCCAGGGCGTCAATGTCCAGGTGGGGGAAGATGTGCTTCCGGGCTCCACTGAGGCGCAGACCGTCGATGATGCTGGCGTGGTTGAGCTCATCGGAGAGGACCCTGTCCTGGGGGCCCAGCAGCGAGGTCAGCAGGCCGAGGTTGGCCTGGTAGCCGGTTGGAAAGATGAGGGCCGCCTCGGCACCCTTGAACTCAGCGAGTTTTTTCTCGAGCTCGAGGTGGGCCGGGTGAGTTCCGCGCAGCAGCCGCGAGGCCGGGGCGGACAGGCTCTTTTCATCCAGTCCCGCGCGGAGCCTCTCCCTGAAGCGCTCCTCGGTTGAGAATCCAAGGTAGTCATTCGAGGTGAAATCGACCCCTTCTCCGGGCTGGAGAGATCTCGCCAGCCCATCCGCCTCAATTTTTTCCAGGGCGTCCTGGAGGGACTCTTCGAGGCCGCTCATGACTCGCCGGCGACGGGCGCGGCGGAGTCCTTGCGCGGACGCATCCCAAGACTCTCGAGAAGTTTCTCATCTTCATTTTCGCTCGGGTTGGCCGCGGTCAGCAGCGTCTCGCCCGCGAAGATCGAGTTGGCGCCGGCTAGGAAGCAGAGTGCCTGGGCCTCGGTCGACATGTCGATCCGTCCGGCGCTGAGGCGGACCATGGAACCCGGCATCATGATGCGCGCGCAGGCGATCGTGCGGACCATCTCAAGAGCTTCGATGGGCTCCTGCTTTTCCAGCGGCGTGCCCTCGATGGCCATGAGCGCGTTGATCGGTACGCTCTCGGGATGGGGTTCGAGCTCCGAGAGCGCGCAGAGCATCTCCAGCCGGTCGGAGATGCTCTCTCCCATGCCGATGATTCCTCCAGAGCAGACGGTGATGCCGGCGCTGCGAACATTCTTGATCGTATCGAGCCTGTCCTGGTAGGTCCTGGTGGTGATGATCTTATCGTAGTATTCCGGTCCCGTATCGAGGTTGTGGTTGTAGGCGCTCAGGCCTGCCTCGGCGAGCCGCTCAGCCTGCTCCGGTGTGATCATCCCCAGTGTGCAGCAGGCCTCCATGCCGAGCTCTCGTACGCCGGCGACCATCTCGAGAACCTTGTCGAAGTCTTCACCATCGGAGACCTCCCGCCATGCGGCGCCCATGCAGAAGCGGCTTGCGCCGTTGGCATGAGCTTCCCTCGCCGCGCTGAGAACCTGGTCTACCGCCAGCAGGGGTTCACGCTCGACCGCGGCTTCGTGGTGAGCGCTCTGGGGGCAATAGGCGCAATCTTCCGCGCAGCCGCCTGTCTTGATGCTCAGGAGACTGCAGACCTGGACTTCGCAGGGGTTGTGAAACGCTCGATGGACCGTCTGGGCCTGGAAAAGAAGCTCAGGGAGAGCCTGTTCGTAGAGCTCCCGAGTCTCCTCCAGGGTCCAGTCATGACGCGTCGAGGGTCGATTTTCTTTCATATTTCCATGCCTCGTGGGGGCAGGTTAGCCCATAGGAAGCAGCAAATCAGTCACCATTTTGGCCTTTTTGTACCCTTCAGATAAACCTCCCGGGTGCCGATAACCGAAGAGGAGAGAAGCGTATGATGCGTGAAACAAAATCGGCACCAAGACTGCACCGATCGATCTGGTATATGGGCGCCAAGTCCCGTCTGATCCCGGGTTTTCTCGAGCGAGTGCTGGCTGATGAGCTTCCCCCCGGTGGTACCTTTGTCGATCTTATGAGCGGCAGCGGCGTCGTCAGCGCCTGGTGCGCCGGCATGTACCGGGTCATCTCAAACGATGTGCAGAGCTATTCCGCCGTGATCGCCCGCAGTCTCATTGGTCATTCTCCCGGGACGCGGGATGATTTTCTCTCGGCGCTCGATCCCGAGGCCGATCTCGCGAGGGTCTACGAGGAGAACTATGCCCGGCTGGCGGGATATTACGAAGCCGCTCTCGAAGAGGAGGCCGGCTTTCTGGATGCTTATGAAAGAGGGCGGGCGGATGAAGCCTGGGCGGCAGGCTACAGGGAATATCTCCATGCGTCCGCGGCGCTCTATCCGGGAGTCGCGGAGGCGAGCATCGCCGAGCCTTTTCGAAGCGCCCTGCCCCTGCTGAGCGACGGGGAGTCTGTAGCGGGAAATCCGGCCTGCCTCGCGACCACCTACTACTCAAATGTATATTTCGGTCTTCACCAATCCCTGCAGCTCGATTCAATCAGGGCGGCTATCGACGCCGTCGATGAGGGGGATCCCTGGCGTGAGCTCAAACAGACTCATTACCTGAGCGCCCTGTTGCACGCGGCTTCCGTTTCTACCTCGGGGACCAGTCACTTCGCCCAGCCTCGTCATCTCTCTAAGGACAGCGAGCTGCAGGCCATGGCCAAGCGCCGGCTGACGGACCTCCGGGAGTCGCTGCTGGAGTACAGCGCCGCGATCGCCCAGACTGTTCGAGAGACGGTATTTACCGAGGGAAACCAGGTTTTCAACTCGGATTATCGCGAGCTCCTCGATGAGGATGGTGTCTTTCAGCTTCCCGAAGGTCCCGGGCTGGTTTATCTCGATCCGCCCTATACGGCTGACAATTACTCGAGGTTTTACCATGTGCTCGAGGTGATCACGCGCTATGACTACCCCGAGTTGAAGCGGGGCCGCAGCGGCGGGATCCTGCGCGGCCGCTACCCGGTGCTCGCCCATCGCTTCCGTTCGGATTTCTGCAGCCCGGCGAAGGTAGAGGGCGAGTTTCGGATGGTCCTGCGGGCCGTCGCCGCCAGCGGAGCCAAGCTGGTGATCAGCTACTCATCACCAACCGGCCTGTTGCTGAAGGAGTTTGTCCGTCAGGATTCGAGCGAGCCGCTCGAGAGGTTGAGGCGGCTGTGTGGAGAGTTCTTCGAGGGGGTCAAGATTCTGAAACGGCCGACGATGCACTCCGGCCAGGGGGATTCGAATATCGCCATCGATGAACTGCTGGTGATCTGCAGTCGGCCTCACTCGCGCAGCCGGGCCTCGTAACCCGCGGCTTCGAGCTCTTCAAGAGCCTGCAGAGCCTGCTCGCGCGTGCCAAAGGCTATGCGGACGCTCCCGGTTTCTCCTTCACGGACCTTGACGACGCTCATGTCCTTGATGTTGAGGCCCTTGCTGTAGAGGTGTCCCGATATGTCGGCGATCATCCCGGGGCGGTCTTCAACGACCACCCGGAGATCCCAGAGCCGTGTGAGGAAGCCCTTGGTGTCCCGGGGAAGCGCCGAGCGCGTCTCGCGCGCCTTTTCGAAGCTCTGCTCGAGGTCTTCGATATCGAAATCCTCGATTCTCTCTGAGAGTCGCTGGTTGAATTTCTCCAGGAGACCGCGAATCTCCGCTGTATTACTGGAGAGAATGTCCTTCCAGATAGCGAAGGGGCTCGAGGCGATTCTCGTCATATCGCGGAAGCCCCCAGCGGCCAGGTGGACGGCTTTCTCGCTGTCATCGCCGAGCTCATCGAGGGAGTTGACCAGCTCGACCGCCAGGATCTGCGGCAGGTGGCTGATGGCGGCGGCGATCAGGTCGTGCTTCTGCGGCGTCAGCACGATCACGCGGGCTCCGGTGAGCGAGATGAAGGCGCCGAGCCTCTGGACCTCGGGAGATTCTTCCCCGCCGGGCGGGGTGAGAACGTAGATGGCGTTTTCAAAGAGAAGCGGGTCGGAGGCCTGGACTCCCCGCTCCTCGCTCCCTGCGAGAGGATGTCCGCCAATAAAGTGAACGGTTTCGGGGAGCGCCTTCTCGGCGGTCTCCATGATCTCGCGCTTGGTGCTGCCGACGTCCGTGATGACCGTTCCGTCGCCGAGCTCCCGGCCCATCTTCCCGAGCTCTTCGAGCAGCTCGATGATCCTGTTGATCGGCGTTGCCAGGATGATGAGCTCGGACTGCGCCGCGGCCTCACCCAGTCGTTCATAGGGAAGGCCTTCATCTATCAGGCCCTTGCGAAGGGCCTCTTCGATCGGTTCAGGCCGGCTGATACCGAGGATCCGGCCCTGGAAGCCGCGCTTGCGCAGGGCCATGGCGAAGGATCCGCCGATCAGGCCGACGCCGACGATGGTGATGGTCTGGTAGTTTTTTGTTTCAGGCATGACAGGTATTCCCAGTCGGGGAGTCTACAGCCACGTTGGCGCGGATGGAAGAAAATGGCGACGCCAGTTCCGGATCCTTTGCCGCGCGGGGGGGCTCAACTCAGCAGGGGGCCGTCGAGACCTTTTTCTTCCAGCGGCTTCTCGAAACGAATGGAGTATTGGCCAGGCGCCTTGCGGGCAATCACCCTGGCGCGGATTTTCGTATCCGACTCATCGAGAACGACCTTGAGGTCCTGTCCGGGGAGCAGGTCCTGTTTCGTGGTGACCATGGCGCCGTTGCGGCTGACGTTGACAACCATGGCTTCGAGGATCTCATCCTGCCTGAGGAGGGAGGCTCGCAGCCTGGGCTGACCGGTCGCGCCTGCGCCGGCATTGGCCAGGAGCTCGATTCCCCCGTCCTGGTGCATTCGAACCAGGTCGCCGGTTTTGATACTGCTGGTGGCGTCCTCGACGCCAACGATCGCCGGAACGTTGATCTCCCTGGCGAGGATCGCGGCATGGCTGAGCCGTCCGCCGACCTCGGTGATCAGGCCGGCCGCGCGGCTGAAGACGGGGGTCCAGGATGGATCGGTAAACCTTGCGACCAGGATCTCGCCATCCTTGAACGATTCTATCTCCGCCGGGCTGTTCAGTACGCGGGCGGCTCCCAGCGCCCAGCTGTCACCGGCAACGACCAGTCCCTTGAGGTCGGCGGAGCTGGTTCGGAGCTGTTCGGATACCGGGGCGGGATCGAGCTTCTCGAGGTCGGTCATGGTGAGCTTCGTCTTCAGGGCGATCTCCGAGAAGAGCTCGCCTTCCTCCAGGCGTTTCGCGGCGAGGGCTCGCAGGGAGGCGCGGGAGGGGGCAGCGGCATCGATGCCATCGAGCTCTTCAAGCTTAAGCTGGAAGATCTTTCCATCCATTTCGAGGCGGTCGTCGAGCTCGAGCAGCAACCGGCGCAGGAGCGCGAACTCGCGCAGGCAGTGATGCTTCGCCTCCTCCTTGAGGCTCTGGAACTGGCTGGCCCGCTCAGCGGCGATCGAGGCGATGGAAGATGATTCCGCCCGGGTCTTGTCCCCGGAGATGAAGGGGGAGTCGTCTTCGCTGGAGGCCATCTCCACCAGGCCGGCGAGCAGCGCAGGGTCTTCATTGTAGCGCGGGCTCGAGAGCTCATAGTCATGGATGGATCGATGGCCGTAGAGTTCGATGAAATCAGCGGAATCGCGTTCGCCGCGCTTGATCGCGGGAAGCAGCTCGAGGGCTCGCCGGACGATGGTTTGCGGACCCTCTGGGAGCACCGGTACCTTGCCGCGGATCGCGCGTTCAGCCGAGCGCATGTAGAAATCCGCCGCGATGTTGATCAGCTCGACCTGGACATGCGTTCGTGTCCGGAGGTCCTCTCGCCATTGCCTGAAGAGCTCCAGCAGCTCAGATGTTTCGAGCCGGGACAGCTCGATGGCTTCGCGTATTTTGAGCTCACGCAGGTACCCGGGGAGGAAGCTCTCCTGGTAGTTCTGCTTGAGCCTCCAGGCATCCCGGGTGAGACGGAAGGAGGCGATGAGACCGGGTCCGCTTGCCGAGCGTTTCTTTTCCACCGGGCGATTGATATAGAGGTGTCCGAATGCCGAGACGAGCAGCTCGGCCCCTTCCTCCTCCGCCTCGTAGGGGATGCCGAGGATTCTGCAGGCAAGGTCTGTGCTGCCGCCGGGTTCCCAAAGCGATTGCATGAGGGAGAGGCTCAGGGGGGTAGGGCGGGGAAGCAGTTCGGACAGCTCGTTCTGGTAGAGGGCCGTTCCGGACTCTTCCGGGGCTCCACTTTCGACAGCCAGCTCAAGCAGGCGCCGGCGCTCGATTTCGAAGGCCGCCTGCGGCTTGCCTTCGTGTTCGTTCGAGAGCCGGGTGGTTACGTCGCGGGCCTGGAGAATGGCGAACTCCCCGTCCCGGAACGCCCACTCTATATCCTGCGGAGTTCCGAAGAGCTCTTCGATTCGGGTGCCGAGCTCGATCAGCGGAGTGAGATCGAGCGGGGAGCAGTGTTCATCGAGCTTACGTCCGCTGAAGCGGCCGTAACGGAACGAGGATGGGTTGGCGGTGCCGCTGACAAGCGCCTCGCCAAGACCCTCGACCATTTCAACAAGCATGCTCCCCGTCTCTCTCGGGTGCTCGGTAAAGAGCACCCCGGCGTATTCGGCGGGAACCATCTTCTGGACAATGATTCCGCCGCGCTCCCCGGCCCCGAGGCCGTAGGAGCTCACCCGTCCACCGTTTATTGATTCTTTGACCTTCCTGATTGCCGTGCCGAGCTTCTTCCATTCGACGTTCAGAACGGAGTCGAAGATGCCCGCGTAGCTCTTGTCGGAGCCGTCTTCGTTCAGGCCCGAGCTGCGCACGGCGGCTTTATCGATGTCGGTCTCTCTCCATGCCGCCTCGAGCTCTCGCAGCAGCAAGGGCTCCAGCTTCATGTCCTGGCCGAGATTCTCGAGTAATTTCGCGCTCAGCACAAAGCCTCCCGGAACCGGGAGTCCCGCCCGGATCATGATGCCCAGTCGGGCGGCCTTATTTCCGCAGCCGCCGTGATGGGGGCAATCGGAAAGCCTGAGCACCGCGCCATTGTCTTCTTCGCTCGTTGCGGGAGCGCTTTCCTGGTTGCCTGATTCGGGTGTGTCGAGGACCGTCGCGATCAGCAGGGTCTGGAGCAGCCCGGTGCCGATGCTGAGAACGAGATAGAAGTTTACGGCGGCGCTGAAGTTGTAGCTGATGGCGCAGAGCAGTACGGCAAGGGCGGATCCTGTCAGCAGCCTTTTACCGGTCGAGCCGCCCGTGCTTAGAACAACGTGCGCCAGCACCGCCGCGCCCAGGCAGATCGGCAGGGCCAGGAGGGGATCGGGAGCCGAGAGATCTGGTATCCATCCGAGGGCATCATTATTCGAGGACCCTATGGAGCTGATCGCGTTGCAGAACAGGAGCATCAGGAAGACCTGCAGGCCTGTGGCCAGGAGGTTGCGCACCGGCGTGATTCCGTGCTTCTTACGCAGGGAGTTGATGGCCCGCAGGAGCCGGTCGGGATCATCCGCCAGCTTCTTCTTCAGCCCGGCGATTTTCGGCTCGAGCTTCCTGGCGAGGGCCTGGTCTTGTTCGGTTTTCAGCGCCAGGGGCAGCAGCAGGACTCTCAGCAGCAGGACACTGAGGATGATAGCGATCGCGAGGTGACCGAAGAGTCCACGCAGCCACTCAAGGGTGACTTTGAATGGAGTCGAGAGATAGCCGAGGAGATCTCCACGCTGGGCCTGCTGCCATTGCAGTACATGCGGCCTGGCAGAGCTCGCCGGGAAGAACTCGTGGGGAACGGTATAGCGTCCGACGAACTCGTGCCCCCGGCGACTCAGCTTGAGCCCCATTACCTGGGCGTAAAACGAGCTGCGCTTGTCGTAGCACGGAATGATGATGGGGGTCTCGTAGGGAACCCGGGTGTCGAGAACGTTCTCGAGTTCGGCGGTCGTCATCTTCCGGATGGGGATGTTGATGGCGTCCGGCAGGCTTCCCTGCTCGAAGTCGGATGCATAGCGAACGTCGACAAAGACGGCTCCGCTGGAGCCGACGAGCTCTTCGACGGTCGACGTGTCAAGAAGCCTGTTCTTGTTGGTGAAGCCGGGGAGTCCACGCAGCGTTTTCACTCTTTTTCCGTTGGGCTGCAGGAGAGGGTAGCCCTCGGCTATCCATTTCTCATAGCCGCCTACCAGGAACCGGCAGTCGTATCCAAGATTCTTGAACTCTTCACAGAGCTCGGAGCTGCGATTGCCTGAGTAGCACAGCAGGACGGACGGGGATTCCTTTCCAGGGAGCTGCCCCGGGTCATTCCTGAGATCGGGGTAGCGTATTGCGCGAGATCCCCTGATCGACCCCATCTCGATCTCTTCGGACTCGCGCACATCGATCAGGACGGGCTTCGAGCTCTTGAGCAGCCCAGCGAGATCGCCAGTGCTGATTCCGAGAGAGTGCGCCTGTTGCTGGCTGAAGGACAGCGTCCTCAGGTCGCTGTCTTCCCTGACCGCTCCATTTTCTATCGAGGGCCGCAGCAGGTTTCTTCCCAGGCGTTCATTGTCCTGGTCGACGGTTCTGCAATATTGGAGGATGTTGGCCGTGATCGAGACAACGAACAGCGCCAGGAGGATCTTCAGAGCCCAGGATGGAACCCCGGTTTTCAGACCCGCATTTTCACCCTCAAGGTGATTTCGGCGGCGCTTATGAGCGAAAAGGATCCCTCCGGCCGAGACCGCGAGGAGGCCGAGGATCTGGCCGACGCTGGCGAAAATACCGATGACCACATCCGGCGAGGGTATGGCCAGCAGGGGACCGGCGAGAAAGAGATTCAGTGCCAGCGCCCATACGATCGTCCAGCTGCCGAGGCCATCGAGAACCCTCGGCCCGGCGCGCTCTCGCGCGGGATGCTTCACGGATATTGTATTAAGGGCCGCTTCAGTCAAGGTCTCACCTTCGATTCAAGGCCCGGAAGTCCAGTGCCTCCCAGGCACGGCCTCGAGCTCCCACATTGCCCAGGCCAATTCCCCGGCAGGCACGTCTGTCGGGGCCAGTTGAAAAATATTGAGCTTTCAGTAAAGTTCCAAAGTCCTGAATGCCGATCCTGAAAACGAGGTCCGCGAACTCTGCCGTTTCCGGGCGTTCGCTGGCCGATCCAGGTTGCTTCTTTTCATTGCTCCCGCTTTTTGAGCAGGAAGGTTAGTTGACCACAACCCTCGGCAAACGCGAAAATCGTTTCTGCAAACTCTTTAAAAAACAGAGTTTATGGGAATGAGAGGCGCTTTACCGGACCTCGGGCAGGCTGAAAAGCCCTGAATTCCGTCATCTCAGCCGGAGAGGGTGTCCTGGGGGATGGGGCGGCTCTGGCGATACTGCCTGGAGTCAAAAGGCAGCTGGATGGTGAAGGTAGAGCCTCTTCCAGGCTGGCTGGAGACGTTGATATCTCCGCCAAGCAACCGGGCGAACTGCCTGCTGACGCTCAGGCCGAGGCCGGCTCCGCCGTATTTGCGAGTGGAGGAGCTGTCGGTCTGGGTGAATGGCAGGAAGATTTCTTCGTTCTTTTCCCGCGGGATTCCAATGCCCGTATCGAAGATCTCGATCTTGATCATGGCTGGTTCGATAGACCCGGGCTTGCTGGCCTCTATGCGAACCGAGCCTTCACTGGTGAACTTGATGGCGTTGTCGACCAGGTTGTTCACCAGGCGCTCAAATTCATCCGGAGCGGTATACATCACGGTATCGAGCTCGGGCTGCAGGCGGAGCTCCAGCTCAAGCCCCTTCTCCTTCGCCTTTTCTCTCCACCGGCTCTCGAGCCGGGTGAGCGCGGTGACCGGGTTGAGCGGTCCCAGCTCGAAGGCCATGCTGCGTGATTCGATTCGCGCGATGTCGAGGATGTCATCGACGAGGGTGAGCAGAGACCGCGCGCAGTTGCGAGCCTCATCGAGGAGCTCCGCATCCTGTGGGACGGCCGTCTCGTCTGTCTCGAGAGCGAGCTCGAGGCAGCCCAGCACTCCGTTGATTGGAGTGCGGATCTCGTGGCTCATGTTCGCGAGGAACTGGGACTTGACCTTGTCCGCCTGCTGGGCGACGAGGAGCGCCTCGGTCTTCTCTTTTATCTCGCGTTCGATCTTTTCGTACGATCCCTTGAGGTTGCCGCGCATCTCGTTCATGGTCAGCGCCAGGCTTCCAAGCTCGTCATTCGTCGTCGGTTCGATGGGAGCCTCGAGGTCGCCGCTACCGATGCGGGTTGCGTGGCGGGCGAGGTCGTCGACCGGATCCAACACGTTGCGCCGCAGGACCTTGCCAAGAACCAGCGCCAGCATGGCGAAGGTCAGGGCTGCGCCCAGCAGCAGCTGCCAGGTGCTTGCCGCGAGGAGCCTCTCGAGACGTTCAGTCGACAGACCAATCTCCACATCGCCGAGGACCTCGGTTCGTGAGCCTCTCTCGCGCAGCTGGACGGGAGCCTGGAAAACCTCCACTCCTCCATCTTCTTCTGGGGTTTTCTCTCCGTAGCGCGCGACGAGTCGCCGCTCTCCATCCGCCAGCTGACTGACCTCGATATAGGAGACATGCGGATTGTCCCTGGCGGCCTTCTCGATGTAGGTCTCGAGATAGGGGAAATCGTTAGAGAGCAGGGTTTCAAGGCAGACGGCGGCTACGGTCTGCGAGAGGGTCTTGCCGTTGTGGTCGAGGTCCTCTTGCAGGATCTGGTGCTCGCTTTTCAGAACCAGGACGATGGTCAGGATCGATGTGAGCACAAGGCTCCCCAGCACCCCGGTTCTTATCTTATTGCTGAGCTTTTTCATTGGTTCTGCCGTTCGTCCAGCGAGCCGGTGGACGGTCTCTATTGGCCCATCCGGGACAGCCGCGCATTTCAGGGCGCGGCGCCGGCGTCTCCGGCCTCAGGGTTGCTGAAGAAACCTCGCGAGCTCTCCATTCCCTTTCGTACAAAGTCATACTCGGAATCTTTGCAAGGGGCGAAGCCGGAGAGACTCTTCGAGAAGGTCTTCAGGATGTCGGGGTTTGTGGTTTTCAGCAGGACATCCTGCAGGGCGATGAACTGGTTCTCGGCAATGCCGCCGCGGGCAACCCAGGGCTTGGTGACGTTGTCGAAGGCCTTCAGCTCGCGCAGCCCCTTTTCCTTGTACTTGGCGAAGGTGCTCTCCTTGGCCGCGCCGGCGTCGTACTTTCCATGGAGCACGGCGGCGACGACCTTGTCGTGGCGGCCGAGGTAGTCGAATTTTTCAAGGTCACTGGAGGTGACGCCAGCCTCGACGAGCTCGGCCTGGGAGAGGTAGCGGCCGATGGTGCTGTTCTCATCGCCAAAGGCGAAGCTCTTTCCCCTGAGATCAGCGAGTGATCCGAAGGTACTGTCTTCTCGAACGCAGATGATTCCGTTGAAGCGCCGCTTTCCCTTGTTCTCCTCGATTGCCAGGAGCCGGACATCCGGGTTTCTATCCTTGGCGATGACGTAGGAGGCGGGGCCGAAGCGGACAAAGTCGACTTCGTCGTTGATGAAGGCCCTCAGGGCGAGCTCGTAGGTTTTGTAGATCACGAGCTTGATCTGCGGCGCATCCTCGATACGGCTGGCGATCTCGTCCTCGATGTAGCGCAGCATCGGCTTGAACTTCTTGAACATCTCCGATGGCTTGTCGGAGGTGTAGACGCCGAAGGTCAGCGTCGGGATGCTCTCTGAGATGCTGGCTTCCGGCTTCGATTTCCGAGCCGCGCTGGGTTCGTTGAAGGCGAAGACCACCACGAGGATGGCGAGAACCGCGAGAACGGAAGAGACAGTGGCAATATGTACGCGCGAGAGAGATTTAAACATGGTCCTTCTTTCTTTACTTTTCCGACCGTTGAAATATTTTCCGTGATACGCGGCTCACGGGCGCCTCTCGCAGGTTTCCGGGAGCTCCGCTCGAGCTCTCCGAACACCGTCATCGGCGCGGCGGCAGCCGCAGATTTCAGTACCCTGTACATTGAAAATATCGGTGTCCCGGCGGGGTACCCTTGAAACCATCCCCGGGAGAGGGTGGATAACATGGGGAATCAGGGTTATCGGTACCCCGGGAGCCGGTTTGCGGGGATCCAGGGCCGCCCGGGCTGATCGGATAGACTCGCGAAGGGCTCGGGAGCGTGCGCTCCGCGCGCCCCCGTTACTTGCTCTCCAGCCAGTTCTTTCCCCAGGCTACGTCGACCTTGACCGGCACGGCCAGCTCGATGGCCCCGGCCATCTCCTGCCTGACGACCTCGCTGTATTCTTCGACCTTCTCAAGCGGCGCGTCGAGTACGAGCTCATCATGAACCTGGATGAGGAGCCGCATATCGAGCTCCTCGCGGTCTATTCTCTCGTGGAGATTGACCATAGCCTGCTTGATCATGTCCGCCGCGCTTCCCTGGACAACGGTGTTGATTGCCAGGCGCTCGCCAAGAGCCCTGAGGTTCCGGTTGTTGGAGTGGATTTCCGAAATCGGCCGGCGCCGGCCGAGCATGGTCGTCACGAAGCCGTTTTTTTCGGCCTCGCTGACGCAGGTCTCCATGAATCCCGTTATGCCCGGATAGCGTTCCTTGTATTCGTCGATGAACTTCGCGGCTTCGGCACGGGTGATTCCGAGCCCCCGCGCCAGCCCGAAGGCGCCCTGTCCGTAGATAATGCCGAAGTTGACGGCCTTCGCCCGGCTTCTCTGCTCTCGTGTCACCTGGTCCTGTTCGATTCCCTCGAG
>CAJWMA010000081.1 GCA_913042995.1 uncultured bacterium
GAGAGAAAAAATGGCGGGAGTGCATGGGAATCGAACCCACCTACCGTGTTGTTCGCACGATACCTAGGATTTGAAGTCCCGGAGGCCCACCAGGTGCCTATTCACTCCCGCGCGAAACTTCATTCTAACCCATAGAAGGGCTCCTTGCAGCGGGTTCCAGCCTCTTCCGGACGACTTCTCAGTCAAAGAAGCCCACGTCCTTGGCGCAGGTATGGACCATCAGGATTGAGCTCTTGGCCAGGTCGCTGGCGTTGGCGTTCTTGGGATTGAGCTTGAGGAGCTGCTGGGAAGCGTTCCGCGCGAGCTCGAAATGGTCGAGGGCAAGCTTCTTATTGGTTAGGGCGCCGTCCATCCCCGGCAGTGAGCGGGCCAGGTATTCGCGTCCCTTCCTGTAGTGCCTGATTCCATAGTCCAGCAGGGTTTTCGGCTCGCGCGGCAGGGGGGTATTCCTGGCGAGCTCCTTGACAGGTTTGAGACGGCTGGGCACGGCGGGCTTCTTCCGCGGATTTTTTTCCGGCGACGCGATCTTTGCCAGGGGATCGGCGCGCCCGGAACCCCTCCTCCAGTATCGTGTAAGGCGCTCTACATCATCGGGGAAATAGGTACCCAGCAACCAGCCGAAGTTATCACTGGCGAAGGCGCGATCGAGGAATTTAGTTCCTTCCGTGTTCAATCTGTTGGTCTTGGCGAAGAGAGCGAGTGAGAAGAGATCGCTCAGGTAGCCGTATTGACCTGTCTTGTCGAGCTGGCTGTTTCGCTGCCGTAATTCCTCCTGCTTGGAGCCGAGCCATTGTTCATGGCTGATGGCTTTCTCGCCCTGGATGCCTGCGCGCCGCAGCCGAGCCTGTTCTCCATAGCTGGACTGGATCCAGACATGCTCCTTGTCACGGCGGAGGATCCTTACGGTTCTCTTCAATAATTCACCGGCGGAATTGCGGTAATTGATCTCGAAGAGGTCACTGGCGCTGACCAGGTGGCTGACGGGCGTTTGCCGAGTCATTTCATGCATGAGAGCGATCCGGTAACGCTGCCGGCGCAGTTGCTTCTTCCGGGAGAGGGCATCGGGTAGGGCTTCCAGTTTCTTATAGCAATTTCCTGCGAGCGTATAGTCCATCGACAGGAGGGCCTTGTTCGCGAGGTTTTCGAGAGAGACCGCGTCAGCCGGCAGGGTCGCGGGTTGCGCCGGGCTGGGTCGCGAGGCCGGTTGGCTTCCGGAGAAAACGAGCAGTTTGCCGCGGTCCTCGTTTCGTAATCGGCTGAGTACCAGCTTCACATCCTCGCTCTGCCGCCTTGATATTTTCCGGCTGAAGACGACTGTGCCTTTTTCCCAATACCAATTCGAGTTCAGGGTTTGCGCGATTTTGTCGATCAGACGTCCAATCGTGCATCCCTTCGCCTGGAAATTCAGCCTGCTGTCCCCGGTAATTCCTTTCAGGGCGACGCGAATCCCGAACCAGCGCAGAAAACTACCGAGTTTTCGGATCTCGAGCGAGGGGAAGGAGATTTCTACCGGTTCCCGCAGGGCGCTGTACATCTCTTCCTGGGCCGGGCTGAAGCCGATCTTGAGATCCCAGATCTCGAACCAGTTTCTCGGATGGCCCAGGGGGTTTCTGAGGAACCTGCCGACGAGGGTTATCTTGTGACCTTGCGGGGCGGCTTCCAGTTTCTTGTGAATGTCGAAAGGGTAATATTTCGGGAGGCCGCCGACCTTCAGCAGCCAGCCGCTGGATGCGAGGTTCTGGAGGTCTTTTTTCGCTTCCGGACGCCAGATGAAGAAATTCACATTGTGTTCGATGGCTCCCTTGACCGTGATCCTTGATTTGTTTCCGCCGGTGGGATCGGCCTCGTATCCGTCAAGGATGCCCTTGACGGTGAGCCACTTACGAGTGTTCGCGTCCGGGAAGGCGGAGAGCAGCTCTGGGCTGAGAACGGTAGCGGGCGGTGAACGCAGTGACGGAGCCTCCGAAAAATTGCTGACCTTGTTCCTGGCGCGTAACATGTCGTAGCCCGTCAGCCAGGATGTGAACTCGCAGGTAAAGGCGAGCATGAAGTTCGCTTTTACCGGGAGCCTGTATTTCGCGGCCTCCCACTGGCCGTCAGCTTCCTTGATCGCCGCCGAGGAGATGGGCAGGGGGCCAAGCTTGTTGCGCAGAGCATAGGAGAGCGAGTACTTGGGGCTTATCGCCCGGAAATAATCGAGGGTCGCGGCCTCCCTGGTGTTGAGGACGAGCTTCTGAACCGTCTTGATCGCCTGGGCCAGGGGACGTTCGAGCACCTTCTTTTCACGCACCTGGGTCAGGACCCTGGTGAGAGCTTCCTGCTCCCTGGCCGTGATCTTGTAGCTCTGGGTCTTGTATTGCATTCCCTTACAGTCCGGACAGAAGGTGTAGCCGACTCCAGTACAGCGCCTGCAGGCGACCTTGATCGGTTTTCCGCGTAAGGTTGCGTCCTGCGCCCCGGTGGCGAGACAGGTCGTGCATTTGAGGAACCCGCCATGGCGGGCGCAGCGTTCGCAGGCGCGAATGCTGCGCTTCTTGGGCTGGAAGATCTCCTTGAAGTGCTCATCATCGATCTTGTCGGCGCAGGCCGCCAGCCTCTCGAGAACTTTGGTGCGTGGAACGAAGTCGGCGCTCGAGGCGTTCTCGGGCAGGAGGGCGAAGGCTTCGGAATACTTCAGGCGGGCATCCGCGAGTTCAGCCGCTCTGTAGAGCTTGTCTCCTTCAGAGACAAGGGCTCGCTGCCTGCGGCTCGTCTCGGTCTGGGCCTTTTTGAGCAGGGCGCTGGCTGCCGGATGGCTGAAGCGACTGGTGAGATCTCTGAGTCTCTTGTAGGCCCTGGTGTAGAGCTTGTTTTCGATCTCGATCCGGGCGAGGCGGTAGACGGCCTCGGGATAGTTTTTTTCTTTCGCTTCAAGGTCAGCCACCATGCGGTAGCAGCGCTCGGCCCAGCTGGAGCGTTTTTGCTGCTCACACCATCCACCGAGAGAAAGCAGGGCGGTTCCATCAGCCGGGTCGGTTTTTTCCAGGCGGCTGCGGAATTCAGCATCCTGGTCGGCCTGGGGATGCGCGAGGAGGAGTAGGCAGAACAGGGTCTGGGTCATCTGTCGGTTGTCATTCTGCTGGTAGAATAAAGAGACAATCCTGGATACGTATTGTAGCCATGTGGTTGAGCGCTTACCTGAAATTATTGTTCAGAACGCCGCCCGGGAAGAGACGCGGGGGTCAGCTCAGGATGGAGAGTCTCAGCAGGAAGCTTTCATCCGCCTCAGGCTCAGGCTGCCTGGAGACGATGATGACCTTGTCTGCGGAGCCGACGATGCCGTCGTCACGGAGCTTCTTCAGCGCGCGGGGCACGAGCGATTCGAGCTTGTTTTCCAGAGGCATCGTCGTCAGGTTGAGACCCCTGTGGAGCAGGAGCCGACGCAGGTTCGAGTGGTTGTCAAGCACTCCATACACCGGCACGGTGGGCGAGGCTGTGGAGAGGGCGCGATGGGTCGTACCCTCGAGGGAGAAGGCGAGAATGCAGTCCGCGCTCATGTATTCAGCGAAGATGACCGCCGAGGCCGCCAGCAGGTCGTTGATTCCTTCCTTTCCCGTAACGGGAGTGTGAACGCCGCGGTTCCTGCGGTTGAGCTCCAGCTCCGCCTCGCGCGCGATCCGGTCCATCTCGGCAACCGATTCCTCCGGGTAGTCGCCCATCGCCGTTTCCGCCGACAACATGATAGCGTGGCTGCCGTCCAGAACGGCGCTGTAGACGTCATTGACCTCAGCCCGGGTCGGCTGGGGGTGGTCGATCATCGACTCGAGCATCTGGGTCGCGGTGATCGATGGGACGCCGAGGGCGTTGGCCTGGGAGATGATCGATTTCTGGATTCCAGGAACCTTCTCGCGCGGCAGCGTCACCCCGAGGTCTCCGCGGGCGATGAGAACCGCGTTGGCGGCCTTCAGGATCTCCTCCAGGTTATGGATGCCCGCGCCGTCCTCGACCTTGGCGACGATGAAGGCATCTTTTTTCCCCCAGCCCGCGAGGTGCTTGCGCATCTTCGTGATTTCATCTGCGGACCGGACGAAGGACATGGCGACCATATCGAGACCCATGTTGACGCCAAATCGCGCGTCTTCGAGGTCATTTTCATCAAGAACGGGGAACTCGAGCTCCGAGTCGGGAAAGATGACGCCCTTGCGACTGTAGACCGGCGCTCCCCTGCGAACCTTGCAGAGGATCTCCTCATCGTGGCAGGAGATCACCTCGAGCTCGATCTTGGCGTCATCCAGAAAGATTCTGTGTCCCGGCTCAACAAAGCGCTCGGCTCCGACATAGTCCATTCCCAGGCGCTCGGTCGAGATCTCCTCTCCATGAGAGAGGATGATCTCGGCTCCTTGTTCGAGGATGATGGGTGTTGCCGAGTTCGCCCTCCCAAGTCGCACCTTGTGTCCCTGCAGGTCCTGCATGATCGCGACCGGCCGGCCTGTTTTTTCGGAGGCCGCGCGGATTTCCCGGATCAGCCGCTCGTGGGTCTCCTGGGTTCCGTGCGAGAAATTAAGCCTCGCGACGTTCATGCCCGCCTCGATGAGGCTCTCAATCATCTCGCTGTTCGAGCTGGATGGTCCCAGGGTGCAGACGATCCTGCAGGCCCTCGGGTCTTTTTCGAACTTGATGTCTTCCAGCTGCGGGCTGGCGGGGGCGGTTTTTTTCGTCATCAAAGATGGGCCCCTTGTAGGCCCGGGGATGGTTTCCTGTAAGAGCCGATTTACTCGCCGTTATCCGGCGGCAGCGGCCGGCTCACGACAGGAATACAGTACCGGATACGCTTCAAGAGAGCGAGAGCCCAGCGGGCGGGGTCGCCGGGGTCGCCGGGAGGCATTTGCCTGCGCGGAGTTCTTTTTATTGTCCGCGCGGTCCACTTTGGACGCTGCCGCCCGCGTGGTCTGTGCTTAACTGGACCATGTGAAACGCCGCTTTCGGGCGCTTTTCTGGCTTCTTGGACGACAAGCGAAGGATGACCTGGAAGATGAACCTGGAGGGAAGCAGCGCTGTTGTTACCGGGGCATCGAGTGGGATCGGAGAGGCGATAGCCCTGGAGCTCGCCTCCCGGGGGGCGCGCCTGACACTTACCGCGCGCCGGGAAGACCGGCTCGATGAGCTCGGAGGACGGATCACCAGTACGGGAGGCGAGGCGCCCCTGCTGGTGGCCGCGGATCTGCGCAAGGCCGAAGATATCACCCGGATTTTCGAGGAATCACGAGCTCGCTGGGGGGGACTGGATATTCTCATCAACAACGCGGGGCTCGGGCGCAAGGCGGGCTTTCACGATGGAGCGACTGAGGACTGGCGTGAGATGCTGGAGGTGAACGTCCTGGCCCTGACGGTGGCCTGTCGCGAGGCGCTCGGGTGCTTTGACGGAGAGAGGGGCGGCCATATCGTGAATGTTTCCAGCATGGCCGGACACAGGATACCACCGCGGGGCGGATTCTACGCCGCCACCAAGTTCGCGGTTCGCGCCATTACCGAATGCCTGCGCCAGGAATTGCGCGCCCTTGGCAGCCCCTCGCGTGTCAGCGAGATCTCCCCCGGGTTTGTGACCACCGAGTTTCACGAGGTTTTCTACCGCGGTGACGCGGAGCAGGTGGCCGCCGGACGGCCGGACTACAGGGTCCTGGATCCCCGCGATGTCGCCGCCTCCGTCATTCATATACTCGAGGCTCCCGACCATGTCGCGATACACGATGTTCTCATTCGGTCCAATGAGCAGGAGAGCTGACGTGCGCTCTTTTTTCGTGTCCTTCCTCGCGGCGCTCTGTTTCTTTCTGCCCGGCTGCCGGGATGAGGGAGACGCGGTTCAGCCGGTCTCCAGGTTGAGCAGGCTCCCTCCATCGGCGGGGGACAGCGATCCCCGCCTGGAGCAGGCGCTTTTGAAGATTACCGCAGGGTCGTATGACGAGGCCCGGGCGATCATCGCCGCGGTGCTGTCGGACCACCCCGCCTCCTACCGAGGCCGATTTCTGGAGGCGCTTACCTGGCATCGGCAGAAACGCTATGAGAAGGCTCGCAAGGGCTTCGAGGTTGTGTTGCGTTCGAGGGCTGGCTTTGCCGGCAGCGAGAGCGTTCTTCATTTTTACGGCTGGGCACTCTATCACCTCGGCCGCCTGGTCGAGGCGGAGGAGGCCTTCAGGGGGCACGCGAAGGAGGCTCCCCAGGCGGCGTCGACCTGGTTCGCGTTGGGGTTGATCGCGCTCGAGGACCATCGTCTTGGCGAAGCAGAGTCCCTTCTCGACAATGCCCGACGGATCCAGGATGCGAATTCGAAGAAGCAGAAGGAACTGGCGAAGACGATGGCCAGGCTTGGCGAGGTCCACATCCTGCAGGGCCGGCTCGAGCTGGCCAGGAAAGATCTCGAAGAGGCTGTGAGAATCTGGCCCGGACACTTCAACGCCAACTACAAGCTCTACCGCGTGCTTTTGCGGCTGGGAGAGCAGGAGGCCGCGCAGGCCGCCCTGAAACGGCACCAGGCGCTTGCCGAGGCCTCCGGGAAGAGGAGGACGGGATCTTGAGGCTCTCTCTATCCCTGCTTTGCATCTTCTGGCTTTGCGGCTGCGCTGAGCGTAATTCACCGGCCGGCGAGGGCGGCATTCGCATGAGCGAGCTCGATGCCGGCTCAACGGGGCTCGACCTGTCCCTGACCTCGGGCGGCACTCCTTCCAGGGAGATTCTCGAGGTGAAGGGGTGTGGGTTGGCGCTCATCGATTTTGATTCAGACGGTGACCTCGATGTTTTCGCTCCCAACGGGGCCACCCTCGAAGCTCCCGAGAAGGGGCCGGGCTGCAGGATGTTCGAGAACCTCGGTGGACTGAAATTCGTCGATGCGACGGTTCGACTGGGACTTGGTCTGAGACGCTGGAGCTTCGGCGTGGCTGTGGGAGACTACGATGGGGATGGCCACGACGATCTCTTTGTCGCCTGCTACGGGCCCAATGTCCTGCTGCGTAATAAGGAAGGCGAGGGTTTCGAGGATGTTTCCGAGGAAGCCGGTATCTCCGATGGGGGCTGGGGAACAGGCTGCGCCTTCGCCGACACCGATGGAGATGGGGATCTCGATCTCTATGTTTGCAATTATCTCGCCTTCGATCCGGCGAATCCGCCGCCGCGCGCGACCTTCAAAAAGACCGAGGTCCTTGGCGGCCCTCTCGGGCTCGCGGCCCAGCATGACATCCTCTACGAGAACCTGGGAACCGGCCGGTTCAGGGATTCGAGTGAGAGCTCCGGTGTTCGTTCGGTGCGGCCCGCCTACGCGTTGAACGTCGCTATCCTGGATTTCAACGGAGACTCCCGGCAGGATATCTTCGTCGGCAACGACTCGATGGGGAACTACCTGTTCAGCAACCAGGGCGGCGGGCGGTATCGCGAGGTGGGAATCGAGAGCGGCGTCTCGGCTAATTCAGATGGCGCCTCCCAGGCGACAATGGGGATCGCCGTGGGCGATGTCGACGGCAACGGCTTCCCCGATCTCTTCACCACCAACTTCTCGGGCGACACCAACACCCTGCATCTGAATCTTGATGGCTCGTTCTTTGCCGACAGGACGCGTACCTGGGGTCTTGGCAGGGTCTCGATGACCAGCCTTGGCTGGGCCTGCGATTTCGGCGATCTTGACCAGGACGGGGATGAGGACCTGGTGGTCTTCAACGGGCATGTCTTCCCGCAGGCTACTCCCGAGAGCATGGACTCGTCCTACCTGCAGCGCCCGCTGCTCTTTGAGCAGGATCAAGGACGCTTCTCGCTCGTAGATAAATCTTCGGCGGCCGGTTCCTGGGTAGATGGGGCTCACCGTGATCGTACCGCCGTTCGCGGCGATCTCGATGGAGATGGGGATCTCGACTTCGTGGTTGGGGGGCTGAACGAACCCCTGCGCCTGCTGCGAAATGAACAGGGGGAAGGGAATCGCTGGCTCCTCGTGGAGCTGCGGGATGACCGTCCCGGTTCGATGAATCGCCGGGGGCTTGGAAGCCTGGTCGAGCTGCGGCATGGAGGCCGGTCAGCGAGGCGCTGGCTGCGAGGCGGCGGACCGTTCCAGTCGGCCAATTCCCACCGGGTTCATTTCGGGCTGGGCGCGGGGACGGCCGAGGCTCGTCTCGTCATCACCTGGCCCGATGGGACGGAGCAGGATTGCGGAGCCGTGCCGCTGGACTCGCTCTATACCGTTCGCCGGGACAGGGACTGAATTTCAGCGTCGCTTCCCGGTAGAGTTTGAGGGCGATAGAGGGTAAATATATAGTTCGCCTGGGACTATTGTTTTGCCTGCGAATGGAATTCAACCTGAGGAGTTTCCAGTTTGAGTAAAGAAGCCAAGCGCCCGCTGGGCGGATTACTGGTCACCCAGTTCTTCGGGGCGTTTAACGACAATGCCTGGAAGCAGCTCGTGCTGCTGCTCGGCATGAACAGCGTCTACATCGCCGGGCAGGGGAACGAAACCGCCAACCTGAACTGGGTCACCTGGAGTTTTCTCGCCCTGACCTCGGCGTTGTTCGTTTTCACTCTTCCGTCCGCCTATATTGCCGACCGCTTCAGCAAGCGCTCGGTGATCATCTCGATGAAAGTCCTGGAGCTGGCGTTGATGGCAACCGGGTTGTTCTTCCTGTCGAAGAGCCCGGAGAGCTACATGACGATCTTTATCCTGGTGCTCATCGGCCTCGGCGCTCAGAGCGCCCTGTTCAGTCCCGCTAAATACGGCATCGTTCCCCAGCTGGTTTCCCACAGGGGGTTGTCCCATGCCAATGGCCTGCTGGAGCTTTTCACAATCACTGCGATCGTAGGAGGCACCCTGGCCATGGGCTCTATGGTGCCCTACCTGGGGGTCGCTAAAGGAGAGTGGCTGGTTGATGGGAAGAACATGGTCTGGATTGCCGGTGGAGTGATGACGCTTTTTTCTGTGGTCGGATTGTTGACCAGCTTCACCATTCCCCGCGTTCCCCCCGCCGGATCTCCCGCCGGTCTCGGCTCGATCTTGCGTACCGCCTGGCGGGATATTCGTTCCAAGCGACCACTTTGGCTGGCAATTCTCGGCCTCGCTTTTTACTGGGGCATCGCGAGTTTTCTCGGGCCGGTGGCTATCGTCAAGGGTGAAGAGCTGGTCAGTGATTTTGAAGGGGTCTGGAGGAACAATGGCCTGCTGATGGGATGTTTCGCCATCGGTATCGCGATCGGAAGCTACATCTGCGGCCGGGGATCCAAAGGGAAGGTCGAGTACGGCTTTATTCCACTCGGCGCCCTGGGGATGGCTTTTTTCACCCTGCTGATGGGACTGGTGTCTCCCGGTTTTAAGGGTTCGCTCTTCTGCTTCTTTATGGTCGGGGTCAGCAGCGGCTTCATCCTGATTCCGCTCAACGCGCTGCTGCAGTGGCAGGCCTCCAAAGAGCATCGCGGCTCGGTGATCGCCGTCAGCAATCTATTTACCTTCGCCGGCTGCATCCTTGGGAACCTGCTGGGGATCCTGTTGGCCAACCTGGGCTCAATAACCCAGGGGTTGATCGATGTCGAAATACTCAAGATCGGTGTCGACGGGCTTTTCATCGGAGCCGGGCTGTTGACCACCGCTGCGACGGTGTGGTCCCTGTTCCAGGTTCCGGACGCCTTCATTCGCCTTCTGCTCATTCTCTTCTCCTGTACCTTCTACAGGCTTCGAGTCATCGGAGGCGCGAACGTGCCTTCTGAGGGCGGAGCCCTGCTGGTTCCAAACCATGTTTCCTTTGTTGATGGGCTCTTCCTGGTTGCCAGCATCGACCGCCCGGTTCGCTTTATCGTCGAGTCGTCCTATTTCCATCACCCCATCTACGGTCCCTTCCTCAGGGCCTTCAAGGCCATCGAGGTTTCCTCCTCCGGCGGCCCGAGGGTTATTCTCAAGGCTATGCGGGATGCCGGCCAGCACATCGACGATGGTCATCTCGTCTGTATTTTCGGTGAAGGCCAGATCACCCGCACCGGCCAGTTGCAGCCCTTCAAGCGCGGTCTCGAGCGCATCGTCAAGGGCAGGGATGCGCCCATTATCCCGGTGAACCTCGACGGAGTCTGGGGCAGTATCTTCAGCCGTTCCGGCGGCCGCTTCCTGACCAAGATCCCCAAGAAGATTCCCTACCCGGTGACGATCAGCTTTGGAGAACCGATGGAGCCGGGTACATCGGTTACCGCGGTTCGCAAGGCGGTCCAGGACCTTGGCAGCGATGCCTGGAATACGCACCGCGGCGGCGTGAAGCCTCTCCATCATAATTTTATTCGCGGCTGCCGTCCGCTTGTGCGGATTTTCTCCTGGCTGGGTCTGGCCCTCGGGGCTTTTACCGGTCTGTATAATTACGACTGGACATTGGGCATGAGCCTGGTGTGGCTGCTGCTCAGTCCGTTCATTGGACTCGGTGTGGGAGCTCTGCTGGCTCATCTCTTCGGCCGTCCGTTCAGGCTGGCCTTTGCCGATGTGATGACCGCGCGCGTAGGCCGCCTCAAGGGTCTCATCGGCTCGGTCACCCTCGCGCTGCGTTTGCGCCGGGAGTGGAGGGAGCAGGAGCACGTCGGTATCATGCTGCCTCCATCGGTGGCTTCCACCCTGATTAACATCGGCGCGGCAATGTCCGGCAAGACGAGTGTCAACCTGAACTACACGGCGGGAAAAGACGGTCTCGAATCGGCGATTCGCCAGGCCGGCCTGAAAACCGTGGTGACCAGCCGGGTGTTCCTGAAGAAGGCAGAGGTGGAGCTGCCCGACAATATCCAGCCGATCTGGGCAGATGACTTTCGTAAAACGATAGGCCTTGGCTGCAAGCTCCAGGCGATGTTGCTGGCGCTCTTTGCTCCGGTCAGGCTGATCGAGCGAATCTGTTCAGGGGGTAAGAAGGTTTCGGTAGACGACATCATAACCATAATTTTTTCGAGCGGCTCTACCGGCGAACCCAAGGGTGTGCTCTTGAGTCATTTCAACGTGGCCTCGAACCTGGAGGGGGTTTCGCAGATCGTTCGTCCCCGGGATGAGGACCGGCTGCTCGGGATCCTGCCGCATTTTCATTCCTTCGGCTACATGATCCTCTGGTTCTCCGCCAATGAATCCATCGGCTGTGTCTCTCTTCCCAACCCGGTGGATGCGGAACTGATCGGACAGAAGGTGCAGCAGTACAGGATCAGCATGCTCCTGTCGACGCCCACCTTCCTGCAGCTCTATCTGAGACGCTGCACCGCCGCCCAGTTTGGCTCGCTGCGTTTCGTGATCACCGGGGCGGAGAAGCTCACAGACCGGGTGGCGAACGCCTTCGAGGACCAGTTCGGGATTCGCCCGCTGGAGGGCTACGGCACCACTGAGTGCGCCCCCGTGGTGGCGGTCAATACACTTGATTACCGCTCCGCCGGCTTCTACCAGCCCGGTTCCCGGCAGGGTACCGTGGGGCAGCCCCTTCCAGGGGTGGCCGTCAAGGTGGTCGACCCCGATGATTTCGACACGGAGATGGAGATCGACCAGCCGGGCATGCTGCTGGTCAGCGGCCCGAATATCATGCAGGGCTACCTCGGCAGGGAAGATCTCACCAGCAAGGCTCTCGTCGATGGTTGGTACGTCACCGGGGATATCGCGGCTGTCGATGAGGAGGGCTTTATTCGAATCACCGACAGGCTGGCGAGGTTCTCCAAGATCGGCGGCGAGATGGTTCCCCATGGGAAGGTCGAGGACTCGCTCCAGGAGGCATCGGGAGAGGCGATGCAGGTTTTCGCCGTGACCTGTATTCCGGACGAGAAGAAAGGGGAACGCCTAGCCGTACTGCACACGTTGCAGGAGGATATGATTCCCGGAATTGTTGATCAGCTCAGTGACATGGGCCTTCCCAATCTCTTTATTCCGAGGGCCAACCAGTTCGTCCAGGTTAAAGAGCTGCCTCTGCTGGGTACAGGCAAGCTCGACCTGCGCGGCATCAAGAAGATCGCGATGGAAGCTTTCGGGGTTGAGCCGGAGCAGGAGGGGAAGTGAGCGGGAAGGACTCGGATCCAGGCGGGCTTCCGGGGTCGGACGGCGAGCATGAGCTTCAGGAACGCTATGGCACAAGCAAGCGGGCCTGCGGCTTTTACTCAAAGCAGATGCTCGATCATCTCAATGAGGAGATGCGGGTTTTCATTGCTCGCCAGGAGATGGTCTTCGTGTCCACGGCTGATTCGAATGGGGAGTGTGATGGTTCGCTGAGGTGTGGTGAGCCCGGCTTTGTTCGCGTTCTTGACGACCATCGTCTCGTTTATCCCGAGTACAGGGGTAATGGTGTCATGGCGAGCCTGGGGAATATTTCCATGAACGGACACATCGGCATGTTCTTCGCTGATTTTTTCGTCAGCACGGTGGGGCTGCACATCAACGGCAAGGCCTCGATCATCGAGAACGAAGAGCTCCTCGCGCGGCCGGGGCTGCCCGATGAGCTGCTGGGCGATCTGGAGGTTCCAGGCGGACGCGCTCCTGAGCGCTGGGTAGAGGTAGAGGTGGAGGAGGCCTACATCCACTGCTCCAAGCACATTCCTCTTCTGAAGAAGCTCGACAAGGAGGTGGATTGGGGTACAGATGACGAGGTTAAAAAGGGAGGGGACTTTTTCGAGGCCAAGAAGACCTCCAGTCCCTGGAAGGATCGTCCCGCTCCCCATGGCGACGCTGGATAGGTATGGCCCCTGGTGGGAAGAAAACAGTATGAGAATTTTCCGTTGCCTGGTCCCGGCGTTGATCGTTTGCTCGTCCGCCGCGTCGCTGATGGCACAGGGTCTTCCGCGCGCTCTGCCGGCGGCCCATGCCCACAATGACTATCTTCACAAAAGACCTCTCCTGGATGCTCTGGCCCAGGGCTTTTGCAGTGTGGAGGCGGATATCTTTCTTGTTGATGGAGCGCTGCTCGTGGCCCACGAGCGCGCGAGCCTAGATAAGCGCAAAACCCTGAAGGCTCTCTATCTCGATCCGTTGCTGGAGAGAACGAGGAAAAACTCGGGACGGGTACACAAGGGCGGGCCGATCTTTACCCTTCTCATCGACATCAAGGATGATGCCCGGAAGACCTACACGGCTCTTCACTCCCTGCTCGGGAAGTACTCCAGCATTCTCTGTGAGGTTCGGGCGGGAAAGTACCAGGCTCGCGCGGTGAAGGTGGTGATCAGCGGAAATCGTCCAAGGGACTTGATGAAGGGCCAGGAACTCCGTTTTGCCGGTGTCGACGGACGAATGGGCGATCTCGAGTCAAGCGAGCCCGCCCATCTGTTGCCGATGATCAGCGACAGGTGGTCACGGGTTTTCAGATGGCGCGGCAAGGGGGCCATCCCGGCGGCCGAGTCCGCCCGGCTTCAGGAAATCGTCAGGAAGGCGCATGCGGCCGGCCGTGTTGTCCGCTTCTGGGCGACTCCTGAGGATCCGGTTGTCTGGAAGGTGCTTGTGGAGGCGGGAGTCGACCTGGTGAATACCGATGATCTTCCAGGATTACGGAAATTCCTGCTGGAGCAGAAGGCCCCTTGAGGCGTACCATCCTGCCCGCGTGATAGTTGAATACCTGACTGTTATTTGGAGGCTCTGAAAAGAATGGCCGTTCTTGATCTGAAACCCGAATCCGAGTGCCGCTGGGATGCGGCAGCCCTCGGTGAAATCATGATTCGTTTCGATCC
>CAJWMA010000082.1 GCA_913042995.1 uncultured bacterium
GCCGGGACTGGCTGGTCGGCGAAGCCGGGTGCGGCAGAACGGTCGAAGGCGTTCTGGAGGAAGACGATGGCCGCCTGGGAGACGGCACCTTTGTCGATATCTGGTCCCTGGAGATCGAATCGACGCAATTAGTTGACCTTGCTCTTCTCTCAGACGAGATGGACACCTACCTCTTCCTGGTGGATGCGGACTGTTTCGTGATTGCGACCAATAACGACTGTTTTGAGGGAGACACCGGGTCCGGGTCCTGTCTCGGGGCCATGCTCGAGCCCGGGACCTATCACCTGGTGGTCAACAACTGGTCGCCGGCCGAGGCGGGCGACTACAGCCTGGCCGTCACCTGCGAGCCGGTCAACTTCTGCGGCGATTGCGTTGTCGGGCAGGCGGCGTGCGGAGAAACGATCGACGGAGAGCTTTCCGATGGCGACTGCGCTCTTCCTGACGGCTCGTTGCTCGACACCTACGCGATCGAGGTGACGGAGCCCTCCAGGTTGACCATCGGTCTCAGGTCGGCGGAGGTCAATCCCTACCTGCTGGTCATGGATGAGAACTGTGTCGCGGTCGGGGAGATCGATGATGCGGATGCAAAGGGCGGCGACCTGGATGCGCTCCTCAGCCTTGACCTGCTGCCGGGCAACTACTTCATCATCGCGAACTCCAGCGGCGGCGGGGAGCTTGGAGGCTACGAGCTCAGCCTGGCCTGTGAGCCTTTCGACATCTGTTCCGATTGTCAGATCGCGGAGCTCGACTGCGCCGGCGAGGTGGTCGAAGATGGCCTGTTTGAAGATGATTGCGTTCTCCAGGACGGCAGCTTCATCGACGTGTTCTCTCTGGATGTGGCGGCGGCCGGCCGCCTGACCTTGTCTTTGGACTCCATCGAGTTTGATTCCTTCCTGTGGCTTTACAACGAGAGCTGTGAGGTCGTTGATACGAATGACGATTGCCAGCCCGGAAATATTGACAGGTCCTGCCTGACGGCGGACGTCGAGGCTGGAATCTATTTTGTGGCGGTGAACAGCTACGCGGCTGCGGAGACAGGCCTCTACCAGCTTACGGCCGCCTGCCAGCCCGGTTTTGAATTCTGCGTTGACTGCAATGTTGGTTCGGTCGCATGCGATGACCAGGTAACCGGGGCCCTTGACCTCGATGACTGCCAGATGGCAGGAGATGGGAGCTTTATCGATCTGTATACCTTTGAGGTCGATGAGCCCGGGCCGGTGATCATCGACCTCTCTTCGCTGGAATTCGACACCTTTCTTCGGCTCTACAACCAGGATTGTGAGGAGGTCGCTGTGGATGATGATGGCGGGGAGGAGCTGAACTCCAGGATGATGATCGACCTGGAAGCCTGCACCTATGTTCTCGGCATCAACAGCTATGCCAACGGGGAGAGCGGCACCTACGACCTCTCTGTTCGTTGCCCGGACGTGAGGCTCTGTCGGGACTGTGTGGCCGGGAGCATCTCCTGCGGCGACACCGTCAGCGGCGCGCTTGGCGCGGGCGACTGCGCTCTTGCCGATGGCACCCTTGTAGACTCCTACACATTCACGGTGGACCAGGCTTCGCGGGTGACGATCACCCTTCGCTCGAACGAGTTCGACACCTTTGTGAACATCTCGGATAATTTCTGCGAAGCGTTCCTCGCCAACGAGGATTGCTCGCCCGGCAATTTCGGGGCTTCCTGCATCGAGGGGATCACCCTCAACGCCGGGACCTATACCATCGGCGTTAGCGCGGCTGGAGCCGGAGAGCTGGGAGCCTATGATCTTGAGGTGTCCTGCGAGCGCGCCGACAGCTGTGCCGATTGCGGCGACGGGGTGACCGAATGTCCAGCAGTGCTCGATGGCCTGCTGGAGGCCAGCGACTGCTCTCTGGACAACGGCCGCCTCTTTGATTCCTACGAGATCGAGGTCGAGGAGACGCAGGAATACATCATCAGCCTGACCTCCGGAAACCTTGACACCTTCCTCTACGTCTACAATGGGGAGGGCTGCGAAGAAATCGCCTTCGATGATGATGGCGGCGATGGCCTGAACTCGCGGCTGGCCCTCACCCTGGCGCCCGGGACCTACTGGATCCTGCCGAGCAGCTATGATGCCGGAGCCAACGGATCCTATACGATGGACATCAACTGCAATAAGGCAGCCCCCTGTCCTCCCTGTGAGACGGGAGAGGCGACCTGCGGCGAGCCGGTCGATTCAGCCTTTCCTCTTGATACCTGTACACGTATCGGCGGTCCGTCCGAGGACATCTACACGGTTGTTGTCGAGGGCGGGGTTCTCAACGTCAGCCTGGCGTCGTCCGAATTCGACACCTACCTGACAGTCTACGATTCCAATTGCCTGGCTCTCGGCGCCAATGACGATTGCGAGCCGGGGAACCTGGAGCTTTCTTGTCTCACCCTCGAGGTCGCCGCCGGAGCCTACTATATCGGCGTCAGCAGCTACGCCATTGGCGAGCAGGGAAATTTCTCGCTCAATATCACCTGCGAGGAAGGCGAGGTTGTCAACAATTGCGCCGACTGTGTGGCCGACGTGATCCTCCCAGGCGAGAGCCTGGCGGGAGACTTCCCGGCGAATACCTGTACGGTTCCCGGCGGAGCCGAAGCCCTGGATCTCTGGAGGCTGGAGCTCGAGGAGCCCTTCATCGGCTCGATTCTTCTCGAATCGGAGGAGTTTGATACGATCCTTGGTCTTCTCGACCAGGACTGCGATCCGCTCAGCGAGAATGATGATTGCGATCAGACGACCGTCAATTCGTGTCTCCAGGTTGACCTTGATCCAGGAGTCTATTTTATCAACGTCACGAGCTTCGAGCCGGGGAGCGCGGGAACCTACAATCTCACCCTGCAGGCTCTCGAGGAGCCCGAGCGCAGCATCGGCCCTTTTCTGAGAGGAGATGTCGATCAAAGCGGCGATCTCCAGTTGACCGATGCGGTGGCGATCTTCTCCTACCTGTTCCTTGGCGATAACGAGCCCGGCTGCCTGGCGGCCGCGGATGCGGATGGCACCGGGGAGATCAACCTGACATCAGGCGTCTTCCTCCTGCAGTTTCTCTTTATTGGCGGGCAGGAGCCGGCGGCGCCGTTTCCGCAATGCGCGCGCTCCAGCAGGCCGGCCGATCTCGGCCTGGGCTGTCGGCGTCCGCCGAATTGCTTCTGAGAGCAGCCCCCAGGTTCTTCATCTCGCTCGGCGATCTTGCCCGGGAGCTCCGAGGTTCTTCATTCCGGGGACGCTTTCGTTTACTATGCTTCTTGTACTCAACGCGTTTTTTCTACAAGGGGTTTCCAATAGTGCGTTTGTTCGTTCCCAGAATCTTCGCCTTGCTGCTGATTCTTTCGGCCCTCGGCGCAGGCCGCCGGCTGGCGGCGGATGAGCCCGCCTCCGGCTACACGGGTCTCTATGACCGGATCTCACGCGCGGTGGTGGGAATAACCCGGAGCGACTATCCCAGGGAACGCTCCCGCAGCAGCATCACGCATTTCGGCACCGGAACGTTACTCGATCCGGTAGGGCTGGTGCTGACCTCGCCGACAGTCGTACCTGAGGGCTCACGTAACATCGATGTCTATCTGCATGGCGGGCGCGTTGCCCCGGCCGTGCTGATCAAGGTCTACCCGGACAAAGAGGTCTCGCTGTTGCAGTTGAAGGATTTCCGCCGCGCGTTACCGCCGGGAAAGAAGAGGCTGGAATACTTGCGGCTTGGCTCGAGCGCCGCCCTGTCGGTCGGAGATCCGCTTTTCAGCCTGGGAAACGCTTTTGGCAGCATCCAGTCCGATGACCAGGTCGTGATGGCGGCTGGCGTGCTTAGCGGGATTGTCGAGCTGAAAGAAAAGCATCTCGAATCCGTCTATATCGGGCGAGCATTGGAATCGACTGCCGCCCTGAACAACGGGATGGATGGCGGCCCACTGGTAGATGCCAGGGGGCGGATGGTCGGCCTTCTTATACTGAATTTTTCCCAGGAGCGCTGGCTGGGGACGGCGATTCCCATAGATGAACTGAAGCAGCTTATCGAACCGCACCGCTCCTGGTTTGACGACAGTCTCGAGCGCGCCTCGTCGCTGGCGGGTCTTGAGCTGATGGATTCTCATGAGGGCGGGAAGATAACCGTCCTCAGGGTGAGCCCTGGAGGCGCCGCGGCCTCGGCCGGTCTTCGCCGGGGCGACGTGCTGAGGAAATTTAACGGCAGGAAGATCGAGTCCGTTCCGGATTTCAGAGAAGTCTTCCATGCCGCCCGCCCGGGCGAGCAGGTCCGCCTGGAGGTCGTTCGCGACAAGACCGCCATCTTCATCAACCTGACGTTGTGGGGGAGGTTCTGATGGCGGCATCCATGAGCCCAACAGGTCAATGCGGCCGAGGCTTTCTTTTGCTGTTCGCGCTGTCGTTCGCCATCACGCTTTCACCATCGAGTCCCGCGGCGGGCGAGCCTGGAGCTCTCTCCGCGATAGCGGACGGTCTGTCCTCCTGGGTGGTCGCCATCAAGGTCGACAGGAGCAAAGACATCGAGATTCCAAGGTCGCGACTTCCTTTTAACGGAAGGGTGTCCCCCGAATCGCAGGGCTATTTCAAGCGGCCGAAGGGCTCCGTCACGGGCCTCCTGGTTGATCGCCGCGGCTACATACTGACCAGCAACTACAACCTGCTGGGAACCATCAGGTCGATCGCCGTGCGGCTGCCTTCTGGAGAGGAGCGGAAGGCCCGGGTCGTGGCAAGAGATCAGCTCGATGATCTCGCCCTGATCAAGGTAGAAGGCGACGCGGACCTGGTCGAGAAGAAGAGCTGGCGCGATCCTCCCTGGGCGAAGACCTCGCCCTCTTCGGCGGGAAGTTTTGTCTTCGCCATCGGCCGGGGCTCCGCGCCCGGCCGGCTGAATCTTACCGAAGGCATCATCAGCGCCGTTGGACGCAATAGCAGCCGTGCCATGCAGACCGATGCGAAGCTCAATTACGGCAATGTGGGGGGGCCCCTGGTTGACCTGGATGGCAAGGTCATCGGTCTCTCCGGATTTGTCGGGCATACCTACAACCAATGGGGGTTGAATTCCGGCATCGGGTTTGCGACCACGGTTGAAACCATTCGAATGGTCCTGCCCCGGCTGCTGGCGGGCAAGGATTTCGAGCTTCCTCCGCGGCCTTTTCTGGGGATCCAGTCGGAGCCGGACAGCCCGGGCAATGACGGGGCGCCAGTGGTCGAGGTTGTACCCGACAGCTCTGCCGCCTCCGCTGGCGTCAAGAGCAAGGACGTGATCATCAGGTTTAACGGCGAGGATGTCCCCAATTTCAATCGGCTGAAGTTCCTGATCTTTTCCTGCAAGGTGGGTGACAAGGTAGAGTTTGTCGTCCGCCGCGGTGAAAAGGAGATTACCCTGAGCGGCGTGCTGGGGAAGTTTCCGGAGCGCAGATGAGATGAAATATATGACCCGCCGAGAACCACAAAGACTTCAACTCTCCGTTGCGGCCCTGCGGGTTTTCCTGGCTCTCCTGGTCTCGCTGTCATTCGTCCCGCGAGCTCCCGCCGAGACCTTCGATCAGGTGAGCGCGCTGCGCGCTCTCGAGAAGCGGGTCAAGAGCGTGGTTGCCAACTGCAAGCCGGCCTTTGTCTTCATCAAGGGCGATCAGGGCGCCGGCTATAGCAGCGGATCGGGCTTCTGTATCAGCCCGGATGGTTATGTTCTCACGAACGACCACGTCATAGCCGGCGCGCGTTCGGTGGTGGCCTATATGACAGGCGGGCGGTATTTCAAAGCAGCCGTGGTCGGCAAGGATCCAGGCGGAGATGTTGCCCTGCTGAAGCTCGAGGGCAAGGGGAAGTTTCCCTTTGTTAAGCTCGGCGACAGCCAGGCGGTCCGGCCCGGGCAGCGCGTGCTCGCCCTGGGCGACCCCTTCCTTACCGGCTCTGAGAATGTTTTCGTTCCGGGCGCTCCGGCGAATTTCGAACCGGCGGTGTCGATGGGAATTGTCAGCGCGGTTCACCGCTACAGCGAGACCTACAATGACGCGATCCAGGTTGACCTGGCCGTCAATCGCGGCAATTCCGGCGGTCCCTTGATCACTCTCGATGGCAAGGTTGTTGGGATCAACGGGAAGATCGAGACACGCTTCGCGCTTGGGATCAATACGGGCGTGGGCTACGCGGTTCCTTCGAACCAGATATCGCGCTTTATGAAGCACCTGGAGGCGGCGGAGGGGGGAGCCGTTCTGCATGGAAAAATCGAGGGTCTCGAGGTTGGCGAGCGAGCCGATGAGAAGGCCGGCCTGCCCGTGGTCGGCGTTCGCCCGGGCAGTCCTGCCGCGGCCTCCGGTTTCAGGGCGGGTGACCTGCTTGAGCGTCTTGGAGGGTTGCCGGTCAGGACTCGCACGAGGTACAAGGGTATCCTCGGAACCTATCCCGCGGGCGATACGGTCGCCGCCGAGATCTTGCGCGCAGGCGAGAAGCTTACCCTGAAGGCTGTGTTGGTGGCCGGAGGAAAGGCCCACCTGGGTCTCATTCCGCGCACCATCGAAAGCGATGTCGCGGGCGTGGGGGTGGGGTCGGTGGTTCGCTCGTCGCCAGCCCAGCGAGCCGGCATCAAGGAGGGCGACATCGTTACCATGTTCGATGGTCAGCCTGTCACCTCAACCACCGAGCTGAAGAGAGTCATGAACCAGCGGCGGCCGGGAGATACGGTAGTTCTCAAGCTTTCGCGAGCCGGCGCGGACCTCGAGCTGAAGGTTACGCTCGGGGGCAAATAGCGGAGGTCCGGCAGGGTTTCATAGAAACCGAGCCTGGAGAGATATGATGATGCTAAGAACTCTTCTCGTTATCCTGCTTGCCCTCTCGATGCCCGCTCTCAGCGCCGCGGGAAAGGATTATTCGGCTCCCGGGAGCTATCCGGTCGGTGTTCGTACCCTGGTCCTGGTCGACCGGGACCGCGAGGACAGCTATTCTGACGGGCCGCGGACCCTGGTTACCGAGGTGTGGTATCCCGCGGTTGAATCCGCGCGTTCGGAGAAGAAGACGACCTTCAGCGAGTTCTTTGGTAAGTACCAGGCCGAGGCAGGTCAATTCGTTGACCACTTCGGAGGAAAGTTGCCGGAGGTCGAGGGCCGCTTCCGCTGTGTTGGAGTCCGGGGAGCGGCTTTGCGTCCGGGCGTTTTTCCGTTGCTGGTCTTCTCCCATGGCAATGGAGGAATTCGCCACCAGAACATCTTCCAGGTCGAGCATCTCGCGAGTCATGGCTACATCGTCGTTTCGGCTGATCATACAGGTAATGCCGGGCTCGCCCCGCTGCCGTCCAGGGCGCTTCCGTATGACAGGTCCGGGCGAGGCCGCTCGGCGCGTAACAGGCCCCTCGATGTGTCTTTCCTGATCACGGAGCTGCTTCGCCGAAACGCCCAGGCCGACAGCTGGCTGCAAAAGAGTATTGATAGCGAGCGAATCGGAATCCTGGGCCACTCTTTTGGCGGCTTTACGGTCTGCAAGGTTGCCGAGACCGATCGCCGCGTGAAGGCCATCCTTCCTATGACCGTGGGCTATGGCAGAAAGACCTCCGTGCCGTTGCTGCTCATGCTTGGCGAGAAGGACCAGACCCTGGGCGCGGCCGGGAATGCTGTTGCCCGGCTGTACTACCAGGCGTGTGAGGGTCCCAAGCACCTGGTGTCGCTGAAGCGGGGCGGACACTTCAGCTTCACCGACATGGATGCCATCGCTCCCGGCTTCGGCGATGGTATCGGGGGGGGAGAGTTTCTGCCCATCACCCGGGCAAAGAGTATCGTCAACGCCTACTCGCTCGCGTTCTTTGAGCACTACCTTCGCGCGGATGTACAGTCCGGCCGCTATCTCCGCACTAATCCGGACGAAAAAGAGATCCTGCTGAAGAGCGGGAACCTGCCGAAACTCGGGAGCTCATCTCCCGCGGCCGTCATCTCGCCCGCGCAGGCCGCTAAGGTGAAGAAGAAGGTGCTGATCATTGCCGGGGATGATGTCCCCGCGCACGACTGGCGTAAGACCACGCCTCATCTTCGGGCGTTGCTCTCCGGCAAGGATGGGCCAGAGGTGATCGTCTGCGAAGATCCAGCCATCCTCGCCGGCGGCGGTCTCTCGAAATATGACGCCATCGTGCTTAATTTCAGAAACCCGCCTCCCCGGGACCCCGGGCTCGCGGCACGCAAGGCCCTGGCGGAGTACGTCAAGGCCGGCGGCGGCCTGGTCGTTGTTCACTTCGCGATCTTCGCCTTTCCCGGCTGGGAAGAGTACCGTCACATCATCGGCCGGGTCTGGGTGGGCCGCGTGTCCGGAAAGAAGATCTCAGGTCACAGCCCGCGGGGGCCCTTTGATGTCAAGGTGCTTGACCGAAACCATCCTGCCGTCGCTGGCCTGGAGGACTTCACCGCGGACGATGAGCTCTATTCAAAACTGCAGGGAGTTGATCGCATTCATGTTCTGTTGGATGCCCTTTCGGAATACAGCGGCAAGCGGGAGCCTGTTGCCTGGACCCGTGCCTACGGCAAGGGGCGCGTCCTGGTTACTGTTCTCGGGCATGACCTGAAATCCAGGGAGGTGCCGGCGTTCAAGGCGCTCTTGCGCCAGGGGACCGCCTGGGCGGCGGGGCGGGACTAGTTGGGGGCGAGGTCTTCGCTCGGGTGTACTGATAAGATGACCCGGATGTCGGCATCCAGCGATACGATAGAGGGAAACGGGTCAGCATATTCTCGACGGCTGATTCAATACCTTGTCAGGCTCCAAACCTGACCTTAAGATAACCTTTCGTGTTCATTTCGAAGGGTTCACAAAAGTGATGAAGAAACTTCTGACGACAACCGTACTTTTTGCCTTCCTGGGAGTGCTCCAGTCCTGTCAGCCGGCCGCCAGGGCGCCGGTTGAAACCGCCCAGGAAGAGGAAGCGGGAGGGGGCGCCGCCAAGGCCAGGACTGCGCCCGCCACCCCTTCGGATGGCACGACTGCGCCCGTCGCGGCGAAGCCTGCCGAGCCCCCGGCCCTCGCTCTTTCTCCAGAATGCCAGGCTATCTACGATGAGCTGAAGAAGCTACGCGCCGGCATTCCCTATGTTTTCCATGACCTGCAACGTTCGCATGAGGATATCGACAAAGACCTCGTACGGTCGATTGAGCTGGGCGACAGGTTTCTCAAAGATTGCGGGGAGAGTGCCTATTCAGCCGAGGTTAAGGCCTCGTTCGCCCGTCACCTTTCAAGCCGCTACAAGCGCCAGGAGTTTGCTTACAAGGACGCCCTGACCAAGCAGCTTGGTCTTCCTAAGCTCAGCCGCGCCCAGCGCGCCCAGGTTGCCGCCCAGGTCAAGAGCCTGATGAAGAGCTATCTCGATCGTATCGAGCAGCTTGGACAGGAAGCTCTCGCGGCTTCCAAGCCGGGCGAGGCAACGCATTGTGAAGGGCTTAGCGTATTGGCCGACCTCAGCTTCAATTACCTCGGTGATAACAAGTCCCACATCGAGCTCTCTCGTCAGTACATCGCCGCGGGATGTGAGGATGTTCTCGCGGGGAACCAGGACTACCATTTCAACATCGGGATGAGCCTTCTGCGCGAGGGTCAGTATGAGCAGGCCAGGGACCATATACTGGAGGTTCTGAAGGAGCGTAGCGACCGTGCCCAATTCGTGATCTATAACATCTGCCTCTTTGAGGCTCTGTATGCCCTGGGTGATCTCGAGGGGGTCGAGAATCTGATGATCCGTGTCCAGGAAGAGTATGGAGAGCGCATGAAAGACGGGTCTCTCCCCAAGTCCATCTGGGCGCAATATCAGCAGTGGTCACTGATCTGTGATTTCTGGATGGGTTTCGCTTCCTACGGCCTGGGGGAGGTGGACGTTGCCCGGTCGAATTTCCAGCGCTATGTTGACAGGATTGATCAGATGGAGCAGGAGCTTGCCCAGGCAGGCAAGCAGCTTCCAAGCGTCGCTCGCATCTACCGCGATTTCCGGGCCAAGGACTACAAGAAATACCTGGAGGAATTCCAGGGCAAGGTTCCCAGTCTCGACCTGGATGCCGGCGTCGAGTGGCTGACGGGTAAGCCGGTAAGTCTTGCCGCGGCCAGGGAGGCGGGCAAGGTGGTCGCCATCCTTTTCAGGCAACCCAAGAACCTTCGGGCCTTCTCATTTCTCAAGCTTCTCAATGAGCTTCAGGAGCAGAATCCGGAGAAGTTTGTCGCGGTTACCCTTTCCTTCATGCCGAAGGGGATCACTCCGCAGGCTCGCCAGCAGCGGGCTGACAGCCTGAGGGGCGAGATCCAGGAGAACGACCTTGGTGTGTCGGCAGGTTTTGACACTACCGAAAAATACAAGGTCTTCAGGAGTCTGCATGCCACGGTGGGTTCCGCTTCTTTCATCATGTTTGATTCGGCGGGCCAGGCGGCCTGGTATCACGTCGATCCTACCGAGCGTGATCTCAACACGCTGCAGCGAATTGCCGACCGCCTGATGCAGTAGGCCTCCCGCCTCGGGCCGCATTCACTCTGCCTGGAGCTTTGCGCGGTCATGCCGGCGCGGCCAGGCCGGAGGCCCGGGAAAACAGCAAAAAGACTCAAGGGATTGGTGCGTTTAAGCCGATGAAGACGAAAGCCCTTTAGTTCGTTTTGTGTCGAAAGCCATCCCGCATGTTGACCGCCAACAAGGTTATCTTAGCGTTCTCCTGCCTCTGTTTCGCGGCGGGCATCGCGCTCTCGGTTCCTTTTCCGTTTGAGCCTCAGCGTGAGGGGCATGCCGAAGCATTACCGGCACAACCACCTCCTCCGCCCAGGGAGGCCGCCCCGGAGGTAGAGCCCCTGGCTGCCCAGTTGGAAAATCTCTTCTCCAGCGTGGCGAAAGAGGTCAAGCCGGCGGTTGTGGCCATCGTGGCGAAGAAGGCTGGCCAGGACGGTAAAGCCGGTGAAGAGTTGACGGCCTCCCAGAAGGCGCTTCAGAGATCCTTCGGTTCAGGTTTCCTGATCGACCCCAAGGGTTTCATTCTTACAAATCATCACCTGGTCGAGGGCGCGGGGGCGCTTGAGGTTACCCTGGCGGATGGCCGGAATGTTCCAGGCCGAACCGTACGCAGCGACTTCACCCATGACATCGCGTTGGTCAAGATAGAGCTGGAGAATCTTCCGGTCGCGAGGCTGGGTGACTCTGACGGTGTCGAGGTCGGCCAGTGGATCCTGGCGATCGGCCATCCCTTCGGCCTGCTGCAGACGGTCTCGGCCGGGATCGTCGGCGCGCTCGGCCGCTCAGATCTCAGCCTGCTGGGCTATGAGAATTTCATCCAGACTGATGCCACGATCAGCCCGGGCAGCAGCGGCGGACCGCTGGTGAACCTGAGGGGAGAGGTTGTCGGTATCAACACGGCGATCTATTCGCATTCCGGCAAGATAAATCACGGAATCAGCTTCGCGGTTCCTATCAGCCTGGCGCGAGCCTTGGCGGAGCGCTGGATCAAGGGAGGCAACATCAGCAGGATGGGAATCTCGACAGTTCATGTAGATCGCGACATCGCGGATTATTACAAGCTGGGCGCGCCGCGCGGCGCCTTTATCCGCTATGTGGAGAGGAAGAGCCCTGCCGCTGTGGGCGGATTGCGGCCGATGGACCTGGTGGTAGAGTTCGACGGGCGGAAGGTTCGGGATCAACATGACCTGCACCTGATGATTACAGAGCAGGTGCCGGGAGAACCGGTGATGGTCGGGATTTTGCGCGGAGGCGAGAAGAAGACCTTCAAGGTGACTCCGGTCGAAAGCCAGGGGGCGCCGAAGCCCGTCACGGCGCTGGCGGAGCCGCAGGTCGGCGGGAGCCGGGCCTTCGGGTTTACCGTTACGACGCTGACTCGTGAGCTCGCCGCCAGCATCAGGGTGCCGCCGTCAAGGACGGGGGTGGCGATCATCGATGTCGACACCGAGAGCGTGGCCTGGAGCAAAGGCCTTCGAACCGGAGACGTCATTCTCGGGGTCAACTCGAGCAAGGTAGAGGACATAGCTCAGCTTGATCAGGCCATGTCTTCCGCTGGCGATGTCACCATGCTTCGGGTCATCAGCCGCGGGTATGATGAGAGATTCATCTTCATTCGCCGCCGCGATCGTTGAGCCTGCCTCGGCGGGCAGTTGCCAGGAAGCCGCTGGTTGCCCGTCCCCCGCCTTTTGTTACAATGTAGAGGCTTGTCGGTATCTGCAAGCGCTCGGGTCTGCTGCCGAACAGATTGATCAGGTCAATCCATGAATTTATTACCAGCAATCCTGTTGGCCGTGTGTGCCCAGGTGGATGCTCCGCCTTCGTTGTCGGCCGAGCCCGCCCGGGTATTCTCCGGCCATTCGGCCGCTGTTTACGCTGTCGATTCCAGTCCGGATGGGAGCCTGGTTGCCACCGCCAGCCTGGATGGGACGGTGAAGCTCTGGAGGGTCGCTGATGGAGCTGAGCGGATCGTTTTTTCCGGACACAAGGGAAAGGTCATGAGCGTGGCCTTCAGCCCCGATGGACGATCGCTGGTGTCCGGAGGAGAAGACAAGACGGTGAAGATATGGGATGTGCCCCTCGAGCAAGGTCTGTCCCTGGCTGAGCAGCTCTCCCCGGTCCGGGCTGTGGTTCTACATGAGAAGTCAGGGCGCCTGGTAACGGCCGGCGCGGATGGGTCGCTGAGGCTATGGGACCTGGCCGGCCGGAAAGCGGAGCGCGTTCTCGAACCTGCCGCGCCTGGCCTGCGGACACTGGCTGTTGATCGATCCGGTGCCCTGGTCGCGGCGGCCGGCTCCGACCGGACCGTGCGGATCTGGAATCTCGCTCCGCCCGCGAGGGCGAAGAAGGGGCTGTCGCTGGAGGGGACGCCCCTTGTCAGACCCGGTGAAAAGTGGAGGCTCTGGAGGGGAAAGACGTCTCCGCCAGCTGGCTGGAACACCAGGGCCTTTGATGCTTCCGCCTGGGAGCTCCTTCCCTCGGGTTTCGGCTATGGCACCAACCCGGCAGAGCTCAAGACGGTAACTACCCGCCTTGATGACATGAAGCAAGACCGATACCTGTCGATCTTTGTTCGCGCGAAATTCAACATCTCCGACCCCTCGCGGGCCAGGAAGCTCATTCTCAAGGTGGCCTTTGACGATGGATTCGTCGCCTTCCTGAACGGCAAGGAGGTCGTCCGGGAGGGGCTGGGAGGCAATCCCCCCGGCTTTCGCCAGGGAGCCAGCGCGACGGTGGCTGATGCCGTGGAGAAGGAGTTCGATCTCACCCCCCATCTTTCTAAGCTCAGGGCCGGGGAGAACCTTCTTGCCCTGCAGGGGCACAACGTAAACACATCGAGCTCAGACTTCGTATTGTCTCCGTCGCTGTTCGCTGTCCTGCCCACGTCTCCGGCGGCGCAAGACAAGCCGGGGCCGCTGAAGCTTGTCGGGTCCCAGGGAGAGATCCGGGGTATCGATTTTTCCCTAGATGGAAGCCGCCTCGCCGCGGCCGGAGATGACAGGATGGTGCGGATCTGGAGGCTCAGCGATGGCCAGGAAGTCGCCCGTCTTCAGGGAGGAGCCGCCGGCCGGGATCTCGTCTTTATTGACAACAACACCCTGGCTGTGGCGGGCGCCGATGGGGCTGTCGCCATCTGGAATATCAGCGGGGCGAAGATCCTGCGTTCACTGGCTGGGCATGTTGGACC
>CAJWMA010000083.1 GCA_913042995.1 uncultured bacterium
GAGCCGCAACGCCCGCAACAGCTTCCGCATCGAGCTGGATCAGCAGGAGCGAATGGAGGCGCTCCTCGGTTCTCTGAAAAAGCATCTGGGTCTGCCGGTCAGCCCGAGAAGAATCGAATGCTACGACATCTCGAATTTCCAGGGCTCACTGGCTGTCGGCTCGATGGTCTCCTTCGAGGATGGCAAGCCGGCACGGGACCGCTACAGAAAATACAGGATCCAGACCGTCGTCGGAGCGGACGACTTCCGCTGCATGAAGGAGGTTCTCGAGCGGAGGCTCGAGCGGGGACTCAAAGACGGCGACCTGCCCGACCTGCTCCTCGTCGACGGAGGCAAGGGGCAACTCGGAATCGCTGTCAAGGTGCTCAAGACGCTCGGTCTCAGCGGACTGCCGGTCGCATCGCTCGCCAAGGAGCGCCGCAGCAAGAGAACCACCGAGCGCGTATTTCTCCCCGGCCGCAGAAACCCGCTCGCCCTCGCTCAGGACACCCCCGAGTCCCTCTACCTGCAGCGCATCAGAGATGAAGCGCATCGCTTCGCCATCAGCTACCACCGCGAGCTGCGCAGGAAAGACGCCATGAAAACCGGGCTCGAGGATATCCCCGGAATCGGTAAGAAGCGCCAGCAGGCTCTGCTCGACAGGTTCCGCACCCTCAAGAAGATCCGCTCCGCGAGCACGGAGGAGCTCAGCGAGGTCATCGGCGAAAACCTGGCCCTGCGCCTGCAGAATGCCCTCAAAAAAAGGCCCGCGAAGAAAATCTGAGACCGATCGCCTGGCCAGGGCGCCCCTAAGTCTAATTCATTAAACATCTTAGGCCTGGACCGCCAAGGGCTGACCGGTTGGCGCGTCCAGCGATAGGGTGATAAGCTTCTTTGTCAGATCGGCTTCCTATGGCTGTAAGGGGCAGGGGTCGATCAAACCGCAGATCTGGCGCGCCGCGCAAGGGCGTCAGCGAAGAGAAAACCGAAAGGAAATCTCAATGAGTTCATTCAATAGGACTCCCCGGCCCAAGCTCGGGGAAATCCTGATCGATATGGGACTGGTCACCGAAGAGCAGGTCCAGCAGGCCCTCGGGGTGCAGGAAACAACCAAGGAAACCCTTGGCTCGATCATGGTCGACATGGGCTGCCTCAGCGACAGCGACTTCACCAGGACCCTGGTGATGGAATACCAGCTGCCCTACATCATCCTGGAAAACTACGAGCTCGATGAGGAGCTGACGTCCCTGCTGTCAGCCGAATTTCTCCACAGCCACAAGCTGCTGCCCTTCGACCGCATCGGAGACACGCTGCTGTGCGCGGTAACCGAGGTTCCGAAAGAAGAGATCCTCGAGGAAATCACCCGGCAGACCGGCTGCAAACCGGGTCTCTACGCGGCGTCCCTGAGCGAGGTCAACCGCTACCTGTCACACCTGGCTCCGCTCAAGCAGCAGGCTCCGGCCGAAACTGTCGACCAGGGCTGAGCCCGGCGGCCAGTGAAATACCCCGGCAAGGATAACAGCCCGGCACCTTGACTTGGTGCGCAGTCATCCTACAATCCTCTTTCCTCACCCAAGGATGAAGGAAACAGGACATGATCCGGAAAGCGGACTCCGGTCCAGCTCAGACACCCATGATGCAGCAATACCTCCTCGCGAAGGAGAGGTATGCCGATGAGATCCTGTTCTTCCGCATGGGTGACTTCTACGAGATGTTCTTCGAGGATGCCCATCTTGCCTCGGACCTCCTCGGAATCGCGCTCACCTCCAGGTCAAAGGACAAGGACGCGATCCCCATGGCGGGAATCCCCGTCAAGGCTCTCGACTCTTATCTTCCGAAGCTCCTGCGCGCCGGAAAGAAGGTCGCCATCTGCGAGCAGGTACAGGACCCCCGGGAGGCCAAGGGCCTTGTGGAGAGGGAGGTCGTGCGCGTCATCACCCCCGGCACCATCACCGATGAAAAGATCATCGGTGAAAAATCAAACAACTACCTCGCGGCGCTCTGTCTCGCCTCTTCGGCGGCAACGAAAAAGAAGAAGCCCGTCGAGACCTACGGACTCGCCTGGATGGATGTGACCACCGGCGAATTCCTGATCTGGGAGTCCGGCAACCTCGCCGGCATCGCCACCCAGCTCGAGCGGCTGGCGCCGGCGGAATGCCTGCTGCCAGAGAGCATCGCCTTCAATCTCGAACACCATCCGGCCTTCGACGAGCTGGTCAGAGACTACCTCGTGACTCCTTTCTCCGATCCCGCCTTCGACAGGAAGACCGCCCATCGAAGCCTTGTAGAACATTTCAGGACCAAGACGCTCGATGGATTCGGCTGTGAACACCTGGACCTCGCGGTCCAGGCCGGAGGCGGACTGCTGAGCTATGTCCAGGAGACCCAGAAGGTCGCGTTGAAGCACCTCAACACCATCCGCGCCTACCAGGAGACCCGCGTCGTCCCCATCGATCGAACCACCCGCCGCGCGCTGGAGCTGACCAGCACGCAACGGGATGGCGAAAAGAAGGGAACCCTGCTCGGCTCCTTCGACCGAACGGCCACGGCGGCCGGCGGCAGGAAGCTGAAGGCCTGGATTCTCGAGCCCCTGACCAGCGTCGAGGAGATCGTCCAGCGCCAGGAGGGTGTCGCGGGGCTGGTGGATGACCAGCAGGTCCGCGAGCAGGGAATCGACCTGCTCAAGCAGGTACACGACCTCGAGCGAATCTGCACCCGGATCAGCTACGGCAGCGCCAACGCCAGGGACCTGGTCGCCCTGGCCCACACCCTGGAGATCGTACCGCGGGTCCAGGAGCTGCTCGCCCCCCTGGACGCGGCCATCATCGCCGGCATCAGCGAGCGCATGCCGGCCCTGCCCGAGCTCCGCGTTCGGCTGGAGGAGGCTCTCCGGGACGAGCCGCCCCTCCAGCTCAGGGAAGGCGGCATGATCAGGGAAGGGTACAGCGAGGAGCTCGATGAGCTGAGGGTGGTGAGCACCGAGGGCAGCCAGTGGTTCGCCCGCTACCAGCAGAAAGAGATCGACCGCACCTCGATCCCCAACCTGAAGATCGGCTACAACAAGGTCTTCGGCTACTACCTCGAGGTCACCAACTCGCACAAGAACAACGTCCCCGAGGACTACATCCGCAAGCAGACCCTGAAGAACTGCGAGCGCTACATCACTCCCGAGCTCAAGGAGTACGAGAACAAGGTTCTCCACGCCAGGGAGCGGGCCATCGATCTCGAATACAAGATCTTCACCTCCCTGCGGGATGAGGTCGCGAACGAGATCCCGCTGCTGCAGCAGGCCGCCGCGGCTCTCGCCGAACTCGACGTGCTCGTCACCTTCGCCTCCCTGGCGGCGGAGCGCGGCTACATCCGGCCCGTGGTGAACAACGGAACCCGGCTGCTGATCGAGGAGGGACGTCATCCTGTAGTCGAGCGGGTAGCGACGACCGAACCCTTCATCGCCAACTCGGTCGACCTCGATGACGAGAACAACATCATGATCATCACCGGGCCGAACATGGCCGGCAAGTCCACCTACATCCGCCAGGTGGCCCTCCTGGCCCTCCTGGCCCAGACCGGCAGCTTCATCCCGGCTGAGAAGGCCGAGATCGGCGTCATCGACCGGCTCTTCACCCGGGTCGGCGCAAGCGACGACCTGACCCGGGGACAATCGACCTTCATGGTTGAGATGAACGAGACCGCCAATATCCTGAACAACGCCACCGACCGCAGCCTGATCATACTCGACGAGGTGGGGCGGGGAACGAGCACCTTCGACGGAGTCAGCCTGGCCTGGGCCATCACCGAATATATCGCCGACAGGATCGAGGCGAGAACGCTCTTCGCGACGCACTACCACGAGCTGACCGAGCTCACCCGCGCCTACCCGGGCGCGCGGAATTTCAACTTCGCCGTCAAGGAGTGGAACGAGGACATCATCTTCCTGCGCAAGATTGTCGAGGGCGGCGCCGACAAGAGCTACGGAATCCACGTAGCAAGGCTGGCGGGCATTCCAGTTGAGGTGATCGATCGCGCCAGGGAGGTCCTCGGAAATCTCGAGCAGCAGTCCCTGGACATTGATGACCGTCCCGCCCTGGCACGCAGCACCGCGAAACCCAGAGCTGGAGAAGGAAGAAAGGCTGAGTCGATCCAGCTCGATTTCTTCCAGAGTATCAACGATGAGATCTACCGCGAGCTCAAGAGCCTTGATCTCGACGCAATGACTCCGCTGGAAGCGCTGAAGCGGCTCGCGGAGCTGAAGGACAAGGTGCTCTGAGGATGCGCGGCCGGATCACTTGCGGCCCTGGGCTCCCATCCTGTGCTCGAACTGGAGTCTCACGACCTCGCGGATGACCCGCTCCGCGTCCCAACGGCGCTCGGGGTTGATCTCCAGCATGCCCTCAACAAGGCTCGCGAACCCCTCGGGGAACCTGGTCAGCTCACTCGGCGGCAGACGCACCGGGGTCTTGCGATAGGCCGCCAGGAGATCCTTGCCCTTGAGAGCCGGGAAAACAGTCTCCCCGCAGACCATCTCGTAGGCGATGAGCCCGAGAGAAAATATGTCGGAGCGAGGTCCTCCACGCTGGCCTTCCCCTCTCTCGGGAGCGAGGTAGCGAGGGGTACCGAGGGCCGGACGATGCCCTACCGGGTAGCCGCGCTCCTCGTCCGCGGTGCGAAACGAGATGCCGAAGTCGGCAATCTTGACGTTAGCCTCGCCCTGCTCCGCCCCCAGGTCGCCGAGGATCTTGTACCAGTTTCCATCCCGGCCAAACCAGCTCTTCAGTACGCCGGTGACCTCCCGCCGGGGAACCTCCCGCCGGGCAAGCTCACGGTAGATGCGAAGAATCTCCTGGTACATCTCGCGGGCGAGATCGGCCTGGTAGACGTTGCCGGCAAGGTGGGCGCCCTCGAGATAGCATTCCACCGCCCGGGAGTATTCCCTGCAGCCGCAATAATGGGCGGCCCGCAGCTGGTAGAGTCCCGGCGACTCCGGGACCGGCACGTCCTGCAGCAATCCTGAGAGCTTCCTGTGCAGCTGACCTCGGTCTGGAAGCGCGATCCTCTCGGCCATGTATTGCTGGAAGGCCATGTTGGTAAACCGGTACCAGGTCCGGCTCTCCTCGGTGAAGAAGCCCTCAGCCAGCAGCTGACGCACGACAAAGTAGAGCGAGGTCTCATCGAGATCATGCAGGCGCGCCAGCGTATCGAAGAAGAAGCTGGGCCCGATGAAGGCCGCGTACTCAAGCACCTTTCTCTCGACCCTCCCGGCCTGGCGATATTTCTCATACAGGTTTTTGCCCTCCTCCAGCTCGAGCTCGCGAAAATCAGGGCGGTAGGAAACCGTCTTCGAGCCCGTGTTGACGACAAGGATGCCGCGCTCAAAGAAGCTCCTCAGCAGGTCGAGCATTCTCGCGATATTCCCCTCGCTCAGGCGGTAGAGATCGGTCGAGAGCTCGCTCCCTCTCAGGTAGCCTCGGAACAGGGTCTGCAGGTAACGCTGGATCTGGTAGCCGGTAAGCGGCCTGAGATAGAGCTGCTTGAGAACCTTCTCGAGGGAGGGAAGCAGCGCCTTGACCGAATCGTTCTTGCGGATCTCTTCGGGCTCGATGCTGGCGATGATCGTAACCTGCAGGCTCTCCATCTTCGAGGCGAGGTGCGACAGGAGCTGCCCGGCGAGGGGCGAGGCCCTGCCAAGCTCAAGAACCCTCAGGATGGTCGGTCGCCCGTCCTCCTCAAAACGGGTCTTGAGCTCTTCAACCATCTCGCGCAGGGTCGCTCGGGAAGCGGAAATCTCCGGGCTGAATTGCTCGTAGAGCAAGGGGAGTCCCTCGATCCTCGAGCAATCGAGTTCCAGGAATCTCAGCCGGCCCTCGGCGTCGGCGGAGCGGGCGGTCGCCCTCTTCTGCCGCAGCAGAAACTCGCTGATCAGGCGGCCCTTGCCGCTCCCGGCCTCTCCCTCGACAACGACGAAGAAGCCGTGACCAGCCGTCTTCATCCTCTCAATATAGTGCCCGAGAAAACGCTCCTCGGACGGCCTCGAAAAATAAGGCGGGTCATCAAGAATCGCCTCGGAGGGGCCCTCCTGCTTGCCAACCCTCTTCTGGATCTCACGCCAGAGTCCGGGATCTGATGTTTTTGGCTCCACCACGGCCTCCACCGTAGAAACCTCCTCCGTCTCGAACTCGAGTATCCCATCTCCCTCCAGGGGAGCGGGCTCATCTGATGCCGCTCCGGGAGGCTCCGCGCTGTGCAGGAGAATATTCGCCGGCTTGATGTCACTGTGCACCACACCCTGCTGGTGCGCGGCGGAAAGGCCGCAGGCTACCTGCCGCAGGATATCGAGAACCTCACCCGGCTCCATCAAGCCGCCCTTCAGCACCTGGTAGAGGCTCTGCCCCCTGACGTTCTCCATGGAGATGAAATGCTGCTCTTCCTCAACGCCGTGGTCGTAGATCCTGATGACGTTGGGGTGGTCAATCTCGCGCGCCAGCACCGCTTCCCGATGATGGAAATACTCGAGGAAGGCTTCCCTGCGGCCGATGTTCTGCCGGATGAACTTGACGGCGACGTCATCTCCGCTCTCGAGGTCCCGGGCGCGGTAGACCGCCCCCATCCCGCCCTGGCCGAGCTTTTCTTCCAGCTCAAATCTCCCGACCTTCCGCGGGAGGATCTCCGGGAGGGAGCTGATGTCATATCCCCCCCCCGCGGCAGGGAGGCCCTCGCGGGCAAGCGTCCGGCTCAACGGCTCGGTGGCGAGCGAAGCGTTTGTCGGATCCTGCTCGCCGGCGATCGAAAACTCCACCACTGCCGTACCGATACAGATCTGGTCCCCGCTTCGAAGCTGCGCCTCCTTGAGCAGGGGCCGTCCGTTGAGGAGAGTTCCATTTGTGCTCCCCATGTCAGAGAGCACGAAGGCGCCGCCGCGTTCCTCAATCAATATGTGACAGCGAGAGACCCCCTTGGACTCTACCTTGAAATCAGCTTCGTCGTCTCTTCCGAGAACAACCTTGGAGCTGAAGGAAAAATCCTCCTGGGAGCCGTCCGCTTTCCTCCATATAACCCGGGCCATACTCCAATTTTATGGAGTAGATTCCCCGGAGGACAGTTTTTCAGGGAGATGACGTCGAGCTTCTTCAGCGATGACGCAACCCAGGCTGACCGCCGAAACGGGTCCGCGCCGGGCAATACTGTAATCTTCCTCGCTGAGCGCCGTCTTCAGGCTGCCTGGAGGGGTTCCGTCAGCCCAGCCCTCAAGGTCACGGATGGACAGCGCATGGCTGGAGAGCTTGCCGAAAAGCTCACGGGCAAAAATTAATTCCTTATCCCCGAAGGAAATGGAGTTGGAGGCCCCCTGTCCGGGCTTTTTATCGGATGTTGCCATGTCGTTTCTCCTGGTTCGAATTCCCGCCCACTCCGGGCGAGAATCACCCAAAAACAGCCTCAAATAGAGCCTTTCAGGCCATCCATGGCTTTCTGCGAAAAGAGGCCGGGCCGCCGGCATGTACCGGAACCGGAGAATATTATCATCCCCCGGAAGAACTGACGAACGGGAGACGCTCCCCGGCAACCAGCGGATCGTCAACCGGCTCCCCGCAGGCGTAGTCGCGACAGATATAAAGAAGCGGGTTCTCGCCCTTATGTCCCTTCCCCCCCAGCAATGGAAGGCTCGAAACGAGCTCCTCTGGAGGCGGATTCGTGCTGGCCGCGATCACTCTTGAGGGCAGAAAACCCGAGTAAATCTTCTCAAATAATTTCGCCGCCGCAGAACCTTCAAGATCGCCGACAACCGCCAATTCAACGGGTGGGTGCAACAGAAAGTCCAGGGCAATGAGGGTCGAGCCGAAGCCCATGGGAACCCGCGGCAAGGCGGCGGAGACATCAAGAAGAACGGCCCGGGCTCTCTCACCATAAGCCGGGACCCCGGCAAGTTTCCCAAGCCGCAGCAGGTTCAAGGCCATCACCCCGAGCGGTGAAGGAACCGCTCCATCGAAGGGATCCTTTCGGCGGGTCAGCACCAGCTCGTGATCAGCCGAGGTAAAGTAGAGGCCGGCCTCCTGCTCATCCGAAAAACGGTCCAGGACGATGTCGGCAAGCCGGCGAGCCTCCTCCAGGTAGCCAACGTCGAACCCTGTCTCATAGAGGTCAATCAACGCCTCGATGAAGAAGGCGTTGTCGTCAAGAAAGCCGAGGATGCGGCTCTGCCCATCCTTGCGCACCCTCAGCAGGCGCTCCCCATCGCGCATCGAATCAAGAACCAGGCGGGCGGCCCGCTCGGCGGCCTCCCGGTAACGCGGCTCACCCAGGACCTGCGCGCCCCTGGAGAAGGCCGAGATCATCATGCCGTTCCAGGCCGTCAAGACCTTCTCATCACGGAAGGGGGCGGGGCGCTTCTCGCGCGCCGCGTAGAGTTTTCCGCGAGCCGCCTCGATCCTTGCGCGCGCGGCAGAGGGGTCGATCTTCAGCCTGCCGGCCACCTCTTCGAGCTTCCCGGTGATGTGGGGAATGCTGGAGGCCTCTTCAAAATTCCCTTCGGCGGTAACGTTAAAATACTCACAGAAGAGCTGAGCATCCTCGGCGCCAAGCACCTCCTCCACCTCCTCTGGACGCCAGACGAAAAACACTCCCTCCCGCCCCTCGCTGTCGGCATCGGTGGCGGAATAGAAGCCCCCCTCAGGACTGGTCATCTCCGCGAGTACGTAGTCGAGGATCTCCGAGGCGATTCTCCTGTAGAGCTCCCGCCCGGTAAGCTGCAGCGCCTCGAGATAGGTTCTCGCCAGCAGGGCGTTGTCGTAGAGCATCTTCTCGAAATGGGGAACAAGCCACTTCGCATCGGTCGAGTAGCGATGAAAGCCTCCGCCAACCTGGTCGTACATCCCGCCCCGGGCCATACCCTCGAGGGTACGCTCGCACATCTCCAGGATGTGCCGCTCCCCGGTCAGGGCGTAGACCCGCAGCAGCATCGAGATCTCCGTCGAACGCGGAAACTTGGGAGCAGGACCGAAACCGCCATGCGTCGGATCAAAGCTCCGGCCCGCGTACTCGCCCGCGAGCCGCAGGACCTCCTCGCTCGGCAATTCCTCGACCGAGTGGCTCTCTGCCCGGCAGAGCCCATCGAGAACCTGTCGGGCGGTATCCTCAATCCGGTCGGGAGTCTCCCTGTAGGCTCTCGACAGGGAGAGAAGGATGTCCATGAAACCGGGACGGATGACCTCGCCGCCGGGCTGGTAGAGACCCTTCGGCGGGAAATAGGTTCCGCCCCAGAAGGGCCTGAGATCCGGTGTCAGGAAGACGCTCATGGGCCACCCTCCCTGCCCGGAGAGCATCTGCACGGCATTCATGTAGAGGGCATCGATGTCGGGGCGCTCCTCCCGGTCCACCTTGATATTGATGAAGTTCTCGTTCATCACCTTCGCGACCTCAACATTCTCGAAGGACTCCCGCTCCATCACGTGGCACCAGTGGCAGGAGGAATAGCCGACCGAGAGAAAGATCGGGCGGTCAAGCTCCCTTGCCTTCCCAAGCGCCTCCTCTCCCCAGGGATACCAGTCCACCGGGTTGTGGGCATGCTGCTGCAGGTAGGGGCTGGTCGAATCAACCAGGCGGTTCGACTTGGATTTTTCTTCGGACATGTCTCTTGAAAGACTCGCTAATAAGCACAATCCCCAGTGAATGCGAACTCCTTCATAACAGACCCGGCGATTCCTGTCGAAAGAACGTCCGGCCGTGGGCCAGAGAAGAGATCTACCAGGCGGCAAGCTCCCGAAGACTCGCGGCAATGCTCTCCTCATCCGGCAGGCATTCGGCCTCGAGCTCCTTGTTGAACGGCACAGGGTGGTCAGGATAGGCCAGCCTTCTCACCGGGGCGTCGAGGGAATCAAAGGCCTGATCGGCAATCCGGGCGGCGAGCTCGCCGCCAAAGCCGCCGGTCAGCTGCGCCTCGTGTACCACCAGGGCTCTTCCGGTACGGCCCACCGACGCGAACACCGTCTCTTCATCAAGAGGAGCCAGCACCCGCAGGTCGACCACCTCCACCGAGAGTCCCTCCCCGGCGAGCAGCTCGGCAGCAGCGAGAGCCCTGTGAACCATCCACCCCCAGGCAACGACGGTGACGTCCTCCCCCCGGCGAAGAACGCGGGCGCGCGCCTCGACACCCGGGCCCACGGCTACCGAACCCGGCGGCAGCCCGGCCTTCACCCGGCGGTAGAGGTACTTGTGCTCGAAGAACAGGACGGGATTGGGATCCCGGACCGCCTCGCGGAGCAGAACGTAGGCGTCCTCCGGCGATGCCGGAGCGACCACCTTGAGGCCCGGAACGTGGAGAAACGTCGCCTCGAGGGACTGGGAGTGGAAAGGTCCGGCGCCGACCCCGCCGCCGGAAGGCAGGCGGATGACCAGCGGCACCTCGAGCCCGGTGCGATAGTAGAACTTGGCCGCCACGTTCACCAGCGGGTTGAAACCGCAGCTGACGAAATCAGAGAACTGCATCTCGACCACGGGCCTTCCGCCCAACAGCGCGGCACCCGAGGCGACACCGATCATGCCAGCCTCGGCAATCGGGGTGTTCAGCACCCGCTTCTGCCCGAACTCTTCCAGCAGCCCCCGGGTTACCTTGAAGGCTCCTCCGAAGGCGGCGATATCCTGCCCCATCAGGAAGACCTCCGGGTCCTCCGCCATGGCGTCACCCAGCCCCAGCGAGATGGCATCCAGGTAGGTCAGCTCTTCGGCCGGATCGCGTTGATGCCTGCCCAGCGGCCCCGCATCTCCAGCGCCGGCGGCCATCGAAAAAACGGAGCGTGCCCCGCCAACCAGCTCCGGCCTGGCCGAGGCGGCCGCCTCGTCGACAATCTCGAGAACCAGCTCAGAGCAGATGCCCCTTACCTTTTCAAGGTGTTCCAACGTCGCGATACCCTGTTCCACCAGGCTCGCCTCGAAACAGGAGACCGGATCCTCGCTCTCGTACCGCTCCCGCTCCGGCTCCTCGAGTATCCCAAGCGAGTCATCTCCCTCGGAGTGACCTCGCATCCTGCCCAGCATCGCCTCGATGAGGGTCGGCCCGCCGCCGCTCCTCGCTCGCGCCGTCGCGTCCGAGACCGCTGCCGAGACCGCGAGCGGATCATTGCCGTCGACCTGGATCCCCTCGATGCCGTAGCCCGCGGCCCGGGCCGCCAGGCTCTCGGCGCGATACTGTTCCCGCGTCGGGGTGCTGAAGGCGTAGCGATTGTTGAGAATCACCAGCACCAGCGGGGCGTCGAGGACCGCCGCCATGTTGAGGCCCTCGTGGAATTCCCCTGTCGAGGTCCCCCCATCTCCGATGTAATTCAAGGCCACCCGGTCGCTGCCCTGCTGCCTGAAAGCGAGCGCCGCCCCCGCGGCCACGGGAATCATGGCGCCCATGTGGCTGATCATGCCGATATGTTTGAGCCCCGTCTCCTCCTCGAGATGAGCGTAGTGAAACGACCGGTCGTAGCCGCCTGTGAAGCCATCGGCGCGGCCGAGCAGTTGGCAGGCCAGGCGGTAGAGCAGTTCCCTGGCCTTCTCACATCCGTGACGGTTCTCCACCGGCAACAGTCCCGGAACCAGGTCCTCGCAGGAGGCGTAATAACGCAAGATCGCCCCGCTGTCGCGATGGATCGTCAGCAGCGCGTCATCGGGACGCAGGCAGCCGGCGGAGGCGACCGTGGTCGCCTCGCTTCCCACGCCGCTGTACCACTTGGCGACACCACCCTGGCGAAAGAGCTTCTCAAAGCGCTCATCCCACTCGCGCGACAGGCGCATGTGGAAATGCGTCTCGAGCATCCCGGTCGCCCCGGGGACCACCCCGGAACCGGCTGACGACGGCTGGTTTCCCGGTTCATTGCTCATGCGATCATCTTATCCACCTCATCCTGAGACAGCCACTGCAAGAATCAGGTCGGAGAAGGTCAATTTCAACCGCGAAACGGCCGCCAGCGCATGTATTCCATTGATGGAGTGACTGTTGACCTGAGGCCGGCAAAAACCCATCCTGTAGAGAGATATTGAAGAAACCCGCCCTGCATCTCGTCATACTGTAAGATAACGGAAATGACAACGGCAGTTGGAGAACGCGATATGAAGACCGGATTCTTTCAAGGAAAAGCCATCCCCTTCCTTCTCCTGGCCCTGGCGGCCGGTTGCGGCGGCAAGGACAGCTCACCGCTCGACCTTGGAGAGCGCCAGGGCGGCGTGGTCAGCGCTGATTTTCAAACCCTTGATGATTACCTCGACCATCCCACCGTACAGATGCTCCTCGACAATATGCCGAGCCACACGGGAAACAGCCCGCCTGAGATCGCCGGCACCTACGACGCCTTCGGCGGTGTCATCGACTCCACGATCCCCGGATCGGAGATCGGCGATTCGATGGCCTCCTATTTCTGCTTCGGCCTCGGCTCTGAAGGCGCGCTCGAGGTTCGAGTGATCGACCCCACGGTCGACGACTCCTGGGCCCGCTCCTTCATCGAGGGAAGCGGAGACCAGTTCACGGTCTACACCGCCTTCCGCTCCGTCCAGGAGCATCCCGATGGCGGCCATTGCGAGATCACCAAGGTCAACGTCTTCAGCGGCACCAGGGAGAGCGATGGCAGCCTGAGCGATCTTCACATCGGCTGTGGAATCGTCGGCCTCATCGGCGGCTGCGGACCGCTGCGTATCGACCAGGCCAAGATCTCCCGCCTCGCCGGCACCCTGGTCGGAGGCGCCTGCTCCTCGACGCCGCAGGGACCTGAGAATGGCAACAAGGTCCAGCTGGTCATCGAAAACTTCCTGCTCGACTCGGTAAACATCTACACAAACTCCAACCCCGCGGCCGTCGCCTCGGCCACTGTGGGCGCCCTGGGCACGGTCTCCCTCGAGCTCGATCCGGGTTTCTCCCTCGACTTCGAGAGCGCCAGGCCCTCCGCCGGAGTCGACGCAAGCGGCAACGAGGTCCTGGTCGGAGAGGTTGTCGCCGGCTCGTTCGGACAAGACACCACGGCAGCCGGTGAAACAGTCACCTACATCCTCGAAAATGTGGTCGGCCAGGATGTGTTCTTCGCGCCGCGCCTGGTGAACTCTTCCAGCAGCGAGATCTATGCCATCGTCAACTCCGGCATTCCAGCCCTGGACTTCTATCCCTACAATGAAACCGTTCCTGGAAGCGGGCTGGACTGCCTCTGCGCCATGCCGCCGAATACGGATCCCTACTTCATCGGCTACTACTCCTACGACTCACCCGGCTACATCTCGCCGGCAGAGGCCAACGTCAGGGTGTTTGATGCCGCCGATGACCAGGAGCTCACCGCTCCGTTCGCGGGTCCCTTCGCCCTTGAAAACGGCAGCGGCGGTGTTCTGCTGGAGATCACGGACTGACGATGACCCCAGCATTGCGAAAAGCCGCTGTCCTGTCCCTCGTGTTCGTAGCCCTGACGATCATTGGAGCTGTTCTGCTCCTCAATGAACCGGACCGGGACTACGGCACAGAACCGGGGG
>CAJWMA010000084.1 GCA_913042995.1 uncultured bacterium
ACGTAGGAATAGAGCAGCAGGATCACCACCCAGGTCATGACCGGAAGCTCGCTGAGCCACGTGTTCACCTCGCCCAGCATCCCGATGCCGCCGTAGATCACCGTCAGGTACATGCAGCCGAGCGCCAGCAGCGACGGCACCAGCAGGTCTACTCCCTTTCTGTGCAGGAGAACACCGATCACCACTGCGATCGGGATCTGCACCAGGCAGGGGAAAATCGTCTGCGGGTATTGTTTGAAGACCGCCGCGATGACGAGGCCGAAGATAGCCAGGACGATGGTCAGGGCAAGGAAGAGAATCAACAGAAAGAGCATTCGCACTCGGGGGTTCAGCACCCGCCCGGCGATCTCCCCCACCGTCTGCCCCCGGTTTCGCAGACTCACCACCAGGGCGCCGAAATCGTGTACCGCGCCGATGAGGATCGAGCCCACCAGCACCCAGATCAGCGCCGGCAGCCAGCCCCACATGACCGCGATCGCCGGCCCGACGATCGGCCCGGTCCCCGCGATGGAGGTGAAGTGATGTCCGAAGACAATGGTCTTCTTCGTCGGCACATAATCCACATCGTCATTGAGCTCGATGCTCGGCACGGTCGCCTCCGGGTCGAGCTTGAAGATCCTGCGCGAGAGCCAGCGCCCGTAGGTATGGTAGGCGACAAGGTAGAGGACAAAGGCGCCGAGCGCGATCAGCAGGGTGGACATCTCAGAGACTCCATGGAATCAGGCCTTCTTAGAGCGGCAGATGATAACAGAAGCCGCCGGAGGCATGAACCGAAGATTCAATCCGTCTCTTCACGCCAGGCCTCTTTGCCCAGCAGCAGGACGCTCGCTACCAATCCGACGATGAGCCCCAGCCCGGTGGAATGGGTAGCGATCACCGCTCCCGTCAGCACCGTCAGACCGATCTCGATACGGTTGCGGGGAATGGCAAGCGCCACGTAGGAGCAGGCAAAACCGGTGAGAAGCAGTGTCAGGGAGAGGGCCACGCCGAGTACCGGCTCATAGAGGAAGATCAACGGCTTGAAGAACAGCAGCAGCGGAACACCGAAGAGGTAATAGCTGAAGATTCCATCAAAGATGGAGCGCATCGCATCCCGCCCGCGCCGGTAGCGCTCCACGACCACCACCATAGCCCCTGTCCAGAGAGGTCCCTGCAGCGGGAAGAAGGGCCCGCAAACAGCAACCTGGGCCAGGTTGCGAATTCCAAGCGAGAGATGGGTTCGATGCTCATCAAGCTCAATGTCCTCATCCTGACGCTCGGCTCGGGCCGATTTCAGAATAGCCGTTCCCGTAACGATATCGCCAAAGGCAATCACGTAGGCGGCGAGAGAAAGCGGAAGCGCTGCGAGAAAGATCCCCGGTTCGAGATTCTCCATGATCCCTGATTCAGACGAGAACAGGCTGTAGCCACTCACCAGGCCTGTAATATCCGGAAGAAAAAACAGATCTCCCAGCGTGAAGACGAAGTCCCCGCTTACCGGATCAAAAAACAACTCCTTGAACTTGTCATAGTTCACCTCAGACACCCAGGGGCCGATGACCATCGCGAGGATGAAACCGGGCGCCATCCCGAGCCCTCCAAGAACGGCGAGCCAGCCGAAACGCGCCTTCAGTTTTTCAAGCGGCTGTGAAAACAGCAGCAGCAACGTCACCCCGGTAGAGAGGGTGATGCAGACCGGGTATTCAAGCACCCGCGCGATCGACTCTCCCCTGGGGCTGAACTCGCCGACAATCGCGCTCAGGCCCGCTCCGAAGATGATTCCCGCCTTGAGCGGCAGGGGTACGAGGCGAATGAAGAGGGCGCCGAGCCGGGTGATGCCGAGCAGGAAAAAGATCAGGCCTGTAACGATCACCACCGCGGTAACGAAGGCTATGCGGTCAGGGATTCCCTCGACCGCCATCGCCGCGGCCAGGACAAGAGGCAGAGCGGGTGTTACCCAGCCGGGGCAGAAGGGTTCTCCGAAGAGAAAGAACGACGAGCACAGGATAAACGCCTGGACTATGCAGAGGCTCACCGCTAGCTCGAAGGTCATACCGAAAGCTGTCACGAAGATCGGCACCACCGCCAGGCCCGTGGCCCCGGCCACCACGAAATTCTGCACCATCTCGGGCCACTCGGCCCTGGCGTGCACGAAGGGAACCCGGGCGGTAAAGGGCCCCCACCTGATTCCGGGAGCCGGCGCCGCAGCGGGGCTGGCTCGTTTTCCTGTGGAAGAATCTTCGGACATTCAACAGCTCCTGCTCAATCGAAGAGCTCAGCGTCCACATCAGAGAAATCACATCAAGCGGAAAGCCTGAGGTGAAGGCTGCTCACTCCTGTTCGATCCGGTGAAACTTGCCTGCAGCGAGACCCTTGACCACCTGGACCTTCTTGTCCCCTGGCCAGAGGATCCGGACCTCATCAACCCGCTTCGCGGCTCCCAGGCCGAAGGTCAGGACCGTCTCTACCTGGGACAGGTAGCTACGCGAGGGCATCACCTGCTGACGCATGGTCGTGCCGGCGGCCAACAGGGTCACGCTCGCCCCTATGGCGTCACGGTTGCACCGCCCTTGACCTCTGCCTGCGAGCTTCAGTCGCAACCAGCCGTTCTTCCCCACCTGGTCGTTTCGAAGCAGCACCGGGCGGTCGCCGGTCTGTGTGATAAGGCAGTCGAGGTCGCCGTCGCCATCAATGTCCGCGTAGGCCGCGGCCCGCCCAACCACTGGCTTGGCCAGGTCGCCGGTCGTCTTTTCATCAACGGGAACAAAGCAGCTCTTGAAGTCCGTGCCGCAATTCCAGAAGAGCTGGGATGGCTGGCGGTAGTGCTGGCTGGGCTGCACCTTGTTGATCTCCTCCTCGAGGTGGCCATTGGTCTGAAGGAGATCGAGACGGCCATCGAGGTCATAGTCAAAGAAGAAGAGACCAAAGCTCAGCATCCGGCGGCTGACCGGTCCGATTCCCTCGCCAATCGCCTCGTCACTGAAGAACTGGCCATCCTCGGAAACGTAGAAGCTCGACATCTCATTGGCGAAATTACCCACACCCAGCCCGACACTGTCATCATCCCGGTAATAGTTGGCGTCGACTCCCATCGCGCCGGTCGCGCTGCCGGTCCCATCGTAGGCCACTCCGGCCTCCTCCCCCGCCTCCTCGAAGACTCCCCCGCCCTTGTTGACGTAGAGGAAATTCCTGACCGTATCGTTAGCGACGAAAAGATCCATGTCCCCATCACGGTTGAAGTCAAAGGGAACCAGGGCCAGCGCCTTGGCAACGGGCTTCCCTGTCGCCCGGTTGAGCACATGAAAGCCCGCCTTCTCGGCGGACTCTGTGAAGGTGCCGTCACCGTTGTTGAGATAGAAGTAGGGCTGGGTTCCCTCGAAGTTGGTGGGTGGGCCATAGGCCCGACCGACGCCGGTCAGTCGGTAGTCGAGCGCCGCATCAATCTTGCGCGACCACTTGACATAGTTGCAGACGAAGAGATCGAGGTCGCCATCGTTGTCGCAGTCGAAAAATCCGGCGCTGCTGCTCCAGGTCGAATTTCCTCCGGCTACCGAGGCCCTGTCGGTGACATCCTCGAAACGTCGTCCGTCGATGTTGCGAAACAGGCGGTTCTCATTAACCGTCGCAATGAAGAGATCGGGCTTGCCGTCGTTGTCATAGTCACCCACCGCCGCCCCCATTCCGTAGAGCTTTACGTCCAGACCACTGGCGGCGGTGACGTCCCTGAAGAATCCCTTTCCGTCATTGGCGTAGAGCCGCAGGGTCGGCACGTCCTCCCCCGGAGCATCTCCCGGCCAGGGCATACCGTTCACCAGGAGAAGATCCTCGTCCTCGTCCTGATCGAAATCAAAGAAGGCGCAGCCCGGCCCCATGGTCTCGGGAAGAAGCTTCTCCCCCGTGGCCCCGTTGAAGTGAACGAAGTCGATCCCGGCGGCCAAGGTCACGTCGCTGAAGGCGACCCTGGGCGCGCTGGCCTCGACAGCCTGGACCTCCGGCAAAACGATCGGCTTCTCATCAATCTTCTGTTCAGTCTTTTCGGTGCGAAGAATAAAGAACAAAACAGCGACGAGCGCCAGGATCGCCACCAGGGCAACAGCGGAAACCTTCAGCGCCCGGAGGATGACGGTGTCGTCGCCAGCCACGAGCTCGCCTTCAAGGGGTTCTTCTCTATCTTGCTCTTCGATCATCCTGGTTCCCGGGAAACCTTACCGGCCGCCGGTCTCGCCCTTCAATTCGTAATTTTCGGCTTTCTGCAGATCATAAATCACGATCGACTCAGCCGCATGGTTGGCGGCTGGATTCCGCGCCCTGTGGGTCGCTACGGAATTATCCTGGGCATTGTCATCCGGCTTGTATTTCAGATGCAGGGCCCGGTGTTTGGCCGCGCGGTCCTCATCTCCCATCCGGGTAAAAATCAGGGCGAGATTGTAGTGGGCGGTGAGGTTCTCGGGGTCAAGAGAGAGAGTCTTCGAGAACCAGCCGAGCGCCTCCATGAGCAGGCGGTCGCGCTCTTTTTTCGCCGCCTCGCCGCGCTCCTGCTTGGCGCGTTCAAAATAGGTCTGGCCCAGCTCGTTGAGCGCCCGGTAGTCCTGGCCGAAATCAAATCCGCGCTCCGCGGCGCCCTCAAACTCGGTATTCACCACGCTGAGAAAATTCTTGATGGCGTTATCAAGGTGACCGTTCTGCTTGTTGACGATCCCTGTAAACCAGCTCACCGTCCAGGGCTGCGCGAGTCCCTTGTGAGCGGCCGCGCGACGGAGCGCCTCTACGGCATCCTCCAGGCGTCCCTCCTTCACATAGACCCGGGCGAGGTTGAGCGGACCATCGGCCCGGTCGAGGCGCTCGACCTGGCTGAACGCGCCCTCCGCCTGGCGCAGTTCGCCCTTGCGAGCGCCCTTGCTGCCCTTGCGCAGCAGGCCAATCCCGTAATCATTCCAGCGCTGCCAGGCCGGTATAGCGGAGGGTGGGATCTTCGCGGCCTTCCCGGCGACGGGAAAGGTCAGGCTGTCAACAGCCAGCGTAACAATCGGAAGATCATTCACGCGATCCTTGCCGAAGATGTGTTTCATGTAGGTGGTATCGAACTTGCGGTACTGAAGCTTTGCATCGAGAGTCACCTCGCCGCTGGCATCCTCGGGAACCTTGAAGCTGTAGTGGATAACATCAGCCGCTCCCGGCGGAATCTGGTGGTTGTAAAGCGCGACGAAGATGTCCTGGGCGTTTCGACGGTCGATCCGGTTGCCCTCCCGATCAAGCACATAGGCGTTGACGAAGTGCGACCAGGGATCGACCTCTCCAGAGCCCCCCCGGCCGCCGCTTCTGCCGATGCGCTCTTGACCATTGCGAACCTCGACATCCATCCAGACCTCGTTCGAATCGGCCGTACCCTGGGTGAAGATGTGCCCCATCTTCACCGTCCGGATGACGATCTCCACCAGGTAGGTCGCCCCGGGTTCCAGCGCGGGAATCGAGGGACGAAGCGGAGCGATCAGCTCTCCATCGATCTGCCCTCCCTTCTTGACGCCGAAGATATCCAGGCGCATCACCCCTTCGAGGAACCTGCGATGCGCATCGTTGACCTTCTCAGGCAGTCCAAGAAGCTTCGGAATGGCCGTATTCGCCGAGGGAAACTGGTGCCCGTGTATTTTCAGATCACCGGTAGAGTCGAAATAGCCGGCGGCGAAATCATCCGAACTCTCCAACGGCATGTGACATCCGTTGCAGTCCGCCTGGGCCTTCGGCGGATAGTAGAAGCTCGTCACACCATGCCCCGAGACCCCGCTGAGATGATAGGCATCGTAATGATTCTGGCCCCTGAGCCACTTGTACTTGTTGAGCTCCTCGGGAAGGTGAACTTTGTGGCAGGTTCCGCAGAACTCAGGTGTCTTGTGCAATGGCTTGAGAAAGGTCTTCTTGTGAAAGGCGGGCTTCGCCTTCACCAGCTGACGGTTCACCCAGCGCAACAGGCTGTTGTCACTCGAAGCGAAAGGATAGTGCATGGGCTCCTCGATGGTGTAGTCGGAATTCCCGCGCGGACTGTTCAGGTTGGTGATCGCATGGCAGACCGTGCAGGTGATTCCGGCCTGGGCGGTCGAATGGCCCTGCAGGTCATCATCCGGATCATCAAAGGCCTTCTCGGTATCAAAGGCTCCGCTGAAAAAAGGCACCGGGTCATGACAGCCGGCGCAGAATCGCGACCCCTGGACGTTCCCGTCGCGCTCCATCATCGCCTTGCGGGTCTCCCGAACGGAAAAGAGGTAGGCGGGATTGTTGAAGGAGCTGAAGCGATGCACGCTATTGGACCAACCCTCATGGGCATCGGCATGGCACTCCTTGCAGTAGCCATCCATCATCAGCGTTTCGGCCGGGATGAAATTCCCGGTAGCCGTTCGGGCTAACGAGGGGAAAAAATACTGCGTACCCGATTCAGGTCCTTCCTCATCCCATCTGCGAGGATCCTGGTACTGCCAGATAATCATCACCGCGGCGAAACTCCCGGCAACCCCGGCGAGTGCGAGCCCCCTGCGCCACTGGATCTTCGGGCCAGCGAGGCGGTGAAGAATAAACAGCCAGATGATGAAAATCGGACTCAGCACATGAGCCCAGTAGGCGACGCTCCTGAGCATGGGCTCCCTGACCTCGATCAGGCCCTCCACCCGGGTCAACAACACCCCGCTGAGGATCAACAGGAGCCCGGTACCAAAGAGCGCGTAGCCCACCCTGGCCGCGATCCGGTTCTTGCGGTCGCGTGAATTACGGATATGGATGATCCCGAACACCAGGAAGGGCAGGATCAGAAGGACCCCCAGCACAAGGTGGACGAGGAACATATTGAGATAGAAATAGTTCTGGATCGTCTCCCCACTCGACCACTCGGCCAGGGTGATTCCCACCAGGTAGGCGCCGTTGATAAAGAGCAGGGAAAAGAGCCCCAGCACCGCGTAGAGCAGCTTCTTCAGCCGGGGGCCGACCGCGGGAACATATTTGTGTACCCGGACCCCCTTCACTCCGGATGAAGTTCCTTTGCTCACCTTAGAAAGCTCCCTGGAAGTCTCAGTACCAACAGAACAGCAGGGACGTCTCCGTCCCTCTTCTCAAGATGCCTGAACCCTGACCAAAATACGCATCCATGACCTTGTCACCTCACACATCCAAGCCTGCTCCATGGCTGCAACTCACACTTGGATATAAGCTTAGCATCATAATATCCGCCCTCCTCATAGACCAGAACCGTTCCCTTCAGCTGTTTTTCGTTACTACCCTGAACAAATTATCAATACCATCGAGCCCCTCTAAAATCGGCTGAAAGAGCCCACTTCCCGCAACTTGGAGAGCGATGCCAGGAAAACTCAACCGGGGAATTATCGGTACCGGGTTTATTGGTAAAAAGTTCGCCAAGCAGCTTACCGAAGCACCCGGAGCCGGGCTGGAATGAGTTTGATGACCTGGGGAAGCAGGCTGGGTACCCTGTTGAGGAGCTCGGCCGCTTGCGCAGGCGGCCCCGTCCTGTTAGTACTCTGAGCTGTCTGAAAATCGAAACCTGCCCTGGCGCCCGTTAATGACCCCCGCCCCTGAAAAACCGAACATCCTCTGGCTCTGCACGGACCAGCAGCGCTACGACACGATCACATCACTCGGCAACCCTCTCATCAACACGCCATCGATCGATTCGCTCGTCAGGGATGGAACCGCCTTCACCAGGGCCTATGTCCAGAGTCCCATCTGCGCCCCGAGCAGGGCCTCCTTCCTGACCGGACGCTACCCGCGGACCACAAGGTGCCGCCAGAATGGACAGGCCATTCCGCCAGGAGAGATCCTGGTCTCAAAAATGTTCCAGGACGCGGGCTATACCTGCGGCCTCGCCGGAAAGCTCCACCTGGCCTCCTGCTCCGATGGACGAGTCGAAGAACGCACCGACGATGGCTACGATATATTCCACTGGTCCCACCATCCCCAGCCCGACTGGCCGGAGAATGCCTACACCCAGTGGCTGAGCGCGAAGGGCAAGACCTGGGATGAGCTCTACGACGGCCCCTCGACCCCGTTTGTAAAACACGGGATTCCGGCCGAATACCACCAAACAACCTGGGCCGCGGAGATGTGCTGTGACTTTATCAGGGAGCAGGCTGACTCAGGCCCCTGGCTCTTCAGCCTGAACTGCTTCGATCCGCACCACCCCTTTGACCCGCCGGCCGACTACCTCTCGCGCTACAACCCGGCGGACATGCCGCTGCCGAATTACCGTGAGGGTGAACTCGAGAACAAGCCCCTCTACCAGAAGCTCGACCATGAATGGGCCCACAACGAGCCGGGTTACTTTCACGTCGCTGGAATGAGCGAGGATGACCAGCGCCAGGTCTGCGCCGCCTACTACGCCATGATCGAGCTGATCGATGACCAGGTGGGCCGTATCCTGGTCGCCCTCGAGGAGAGCGGCCAGGCCGACAACACCCTCGTCATCTTCATGTCGGACCACGGGGAGATGCTCGGCGATCACGGCCTCTATCTCAAGGGACCCCATTTCTACGAGGCCGTCGTGCATGTGCCGGTGATCCTGAGATGGCCCGGGAAAATTCGCCCGGGTGAACAGGCTGACACCTTCATCGAGTTGGTCGATCTCTGCCCGACCCTGCTGGATGCCGCCGGCCTCGAGATTCCCGAGAGGGTCCAGGGTAAATCCTTCTACCCGGTCCTGACCGGCGAAGAAGGAAAATCAACCCACAGGGATTCGGTCTACTCGGAGTACTACAACGCGTGGACGCACCAGCGCAGCTACGGAACCATGCTCCGCACGGAGAAGGAAAAGATCGTGGTCTATCACGGTGACGAGCTCGGTGAACTCTATGATTTAGAGGAAGACCCCGGCGAATTCACCAATCTCTGGGACGACCCTGCCCACAAGGAGAGAAAGCTGGAGCTCTTGAAGCAGGCCTTTGACCGAAGCGTGTTGACAATGGACCCGACCCCGCCCAGGCTGGGCGCCTTCTGAACCACTGCTGGAATAACCGAGAACACCCCGATGCCTTTCAAGCTCTGCCTGAACACCAGCACGATTCGCCCCCAGCCCCTGCTGGAGAAGATTCGTCTCGCCTCCGAGGCCGGCTTCGAGGGCATCGAGCTCTGGCTCAACGATATCTACGAACATGTCGGCCGCGGCGGAGAGGTCAGCGACGTGGAGAAGGCCCTGGCCGACCACGGCCTCATGGTCCCCTGTATGATCGCCATCAGGGGCTGGGGAGAGGCCTCGGAGCTCGAGTACCCTCTCATGCTCGATGAGGTCCGCCGCAGAATGGAGCTCGCCGCCCGCCTCGGTTCGCCCTGGGTGGTTGCCACCCCGCCTCGCGAGGCGTGTGATCCTGAACAGATCAGCCTGCGCTACCGGGACCTGCTGAAACTGGGAAGAGAGGCCGGGGTCAGGCCGACGATGGAATATATCAGCTTCTTCGGCTCGGTGAGCCGCCTCGACCAGGCCCGCCGCATTGTAGAAGAGGCGAATGATCCTGATGCGACCGTCATCATCGATTCCTTTCACACCTGGAACAGTGGCGGCAACATCGAGGAGCTCCGGGAGCTGCCGGCTGAACGAATCAGCCATTACCACATCGATGACGCCGACCCGCAAATGCCGGCCGGAAGCCAGACCGACCCGAACAGGGTAATGCCTGGAGATGGCCCTATCGACCTCGCAGCGGAGATCGAGATTCTTCGCGAAATCGGCTACGAGGGCACCGTCAGCCTCGAATTATTCAATCCGGGGCTGTGGGAAAAAGACCCCGCAGATGTGCTGGCTACCGGGCTGGAGCGTATGCGGGAGCTTCTTGCCTGATGCCTCCGCCGGTGAGTCCTGAACACCCTTTTACAAGCAGGGCACGAGGTCATAACATGGGCGGTATGCCAATGATCTCCGAGGAAATCAGAAAGGCCCAACCTCCCCCAACAGCCCGCGGGAGCAGCCTCGCCCTGTTGCGATGGGGGTTCTTCGCGTTTTGTCTCATGGCGGTATTTGCCGCCAGCGGCAATGCCCAGGAAGCTGAAATCGAGTTCTTCGAGAAGAAGATCAGGCCGGTACTCATCGAGCGCTGCTATAAATGCCATTCAACCGAATCGAAAAAGTTGAAGGGGAAGCTCCTCCTCGACACCCGGGAAGGCTTGCTCAAGGGCGGAGAATCCGGACCGGCCATCGTGGTGGGAAAGCCTGAAAAGAGCCTGCTGATCTCAGCGCTGCGATATGAAGACCTCGAAATGCCGCCGAAGAACAAGCTCTCCGATGCGGTCATCAACGATTTCATCCTGTGGATAAAGAAGGGGGCGGCTGATCCTCGCGATGGAGTTGCCCGCAAAGAAGAGGAGGGGATCAATGTGGAGCAGGCTCGCCGGGAGTGGCCCTATTCCCCCCTGGTGAAGACACCCCCACCCACGATCGAGGGCGCCGAAAAGCTTGCCGTGATCGACCGTCACATCATCGGCAAGCTGAAAAGCAAAAAACTAGAGCCTGCGAAACCGGCAGACCCCCGTTCGCTCATCCGAAGACTTCACTTCGATCTCATCGGGCTTCCTCCAAGCCCCGGGAAGATTGAAAAGTTCGCCGCTGACCCATCCCGCAAAAGCTACGCGGCGCTCGTGGACGAGCTTCTTGATTCTCCGCGTTTTGGCGAGCGCTGGGGCCGTCACTGGCTCGACGTCGCCCGGTATTCAGATTCCACCGGCGGAGGCCGCACCCGCCCCATTGAAAACGCCTGGCGCTACCGCGATTACGTCATCCGGGGACTCAACAACGACAAGCCCTTTGACCGCTTTATCCGCGAACAGATCGCCGGCGACCTCCTGCCCCACAAGAGCGACCAGGAACGGCGTGAGAACCTCATCGCCAGCGGTTTCCTCATGCTGGGACCGCACAATTACGAGAACCAGGACAAGGACCTTTTGAAGCTCGATGTCGTCGACGAACAGATCGACACCATCGGACGCGCCTTGATGGGAATGACGATCGGCTGCGCCAGGTGCCACGACCACAAATTTGACCCGATTCCAACAGCCGACTATTACGCTCTGACCGGCATCTTCATGAGTACGAAGCTCCTCATACTCGGCAATGTCGCCAGCTTCATCGAGCGCCCGCTGCCTGTCCCGGGCGCCCTGGAGAAAAAAGCGAAGGAGGCCGCGGCAAAGCTCAAGACGCTTGAAAAAGAGCTCGCCGGGCTCAAGTCAGAAGAGAAAAAACTTCGCGGCAAAAGTTCCGCCGGAGCTGTCGCTGTAAAAAGCCTCCCCGGAATCGTTGTCGACGACCCCGCCGCCGACAAGGCTGGCGACTGGACAGATTCTACCTCCAACAAGCCTTACCTCGGCAAGGGCTACATCCATGACGGCGACACGTCAAAAGGCGTCAAGTTCGTCACCTTTAACGTGAAGCTCCCCAGGACAGGGAACTACCAGGTCAACCTGGCCTACACCCCGGGAACCAACCGCAGCCCGGCGGTGCCGGTCGACATCCACCACGCCGACGGAGTGAAATCGATCAAGGTCAACCAGATGAAGAGAGCGCCCATCGAGGGGCTCTTCATCCCCCTGGGGCGTTTCCGCTTCGAAAAAGAAAAACCGGCCATCGTGGTCATCTCCAACAAGGACACCCGGGGTCATGTCATCGTCGACGGGCTCCAATTCATCGAAGACGGGACAGCAAAGAAACCTGCGGCAAAAAAACCTACGGCGAAAAAAGGCGGAAAGGACCAGAAAGCTAAAAACACCGCGCGCCTGAAGAAGATCGCGGACGACATCAAGAAGCTCAATAAGAAGATCGCTGCGGTCAAAAAGAACCAGCCGAAGGTCGACAAGGCCCTCTCGATCGAGGAGCACCCCAAGCCGGCCGATTCGCCGATCCATATCCGAGGCGAGGTGAGGAACCTCGGCCCGAAGGTACCGCGCGGTTTCCTGAGCATCCTTCCCACGAAGAAGCCCACCGTCATTTCAGATAAGGAAAGCGGCCGCCTGCAGCTGGCCGAATGGATTTCCTCGAACGAAAACCCGCTCACTCCCCGTGTCGCCGTAAATCGGATCTGGCATCATCTCTTCGGAGCCGGGCTGGTACGCACCCCGGACAACTTTGGGAAGACCGGCGAGAAGCCCTCTCACCCCGGGCTCCTCGACTATCTTGCCCGCAGGTTCATCGAGCAGGGCTGGTCGAGAAAAAAAATCATCCGGGAGATCCTGGTCTCAAACACCTACCGACAGTCAACGCACTACGACCCGGCTGTTCTCGAGATCGATCCAGAGAACCGCCTGCTCTCACACTCCTCTCGCAGGAGGCTCGATGCGGAGAGCCTCCGTGACTCGATCCTCCACTGCAGCGGAGAGCTGGACCTCACCCCCGGCGGACCGGCGATCGCGTCAAAAGGAAACGGCCCGGTCGCCAAGAAGATCGAATACTCCTACGACTTTAAATCGACCCGGCGAAGCATCTACGTCCCGGTCTTCCGAAACACCCTGCTGGATATTTTCGAGGTCTTTGATTTCGCCGACCCCAATATCAGCTCGGGAAACCGGGCCACCACCACCCGCCCGACACAGGCGCTCTTCCTCCTCAACAGCCCCTTCATGATCGACAGGTCGGTTAAATCGGCAGAATTGCTGCTCAAGCTGGAGGAACTTGACGATGCCGGCCGCCTTGAGCGGGCCTACCTGCGAATTCTCTCCCGACCGCCTGACAAAAAAGAAATATCGCTGGCGACCGACTACCTCAAGTCGCATCCTTACAGGCAGAAAACAAAAGAAACCGAAATTGCAGCCGGAAGACTGGAGGCCTGGGCAGGCCTGTGCCAGGCCCTGCTGTCCTGCAATGATTTCAGGTATCTGAAATGAGCTTCAGCCAATGACCCGGAACGACAACAAGTCAACGACGCGCCGACAGCTGCTCAGCCAGGCTGCCTGCGGGTTTGGCTCGCTCGCGCTCACTGGCCTCCTTTCAGAAACGGCGATGGCGGAATCCTCACCGCTGGCGGCAAAGAAACCTCATTTCGCTCCCAAGGCCAAGCGTGTCATCTTCATCTTCATGCAGGGCGGGCCGAGTCATGTTGACACCTTCAACTACAAGCCGCGCCTTGATAAGGACAACGGAAAGAAGATCAAGTTTCGAGTCGCGCGCAGTCGCAAGGTGACAGCGGAGCGGGTGATGAAATCACCCTGGAGTTTCAAGCCTTACGGACACTGCAAACATCTCGTGTCGGAGCTCTTTCCGAATATCGCCTCGCATGTCGACGACCTGTGCTTCATACAGAGCATGCACACCAATGGAGTCGCCCATGGACCATCGACGCTCTTCCTGCACACGGGGGCAACCAACCAGGTCCGGCCCTCGCTGGGCTCGTGGATCAGCTATGGGCTGGGAACCGAGAACCAGAACCTGCCTTCCTACATGACCATCAACCCCTCGCAGGGCAATG
>CAJWMA010000085.1 GCA_913042995.1 uncultured bacterium
CGGCCCAGGACCGAACAGCAGAGGGCTTAGGCTTTCAACAGCTCGCTCCATCAACCAGGTATCGCCTTGTGCCTCCCGGCCCGAGAGTGCTGGCCCAAAGTTCATCACTCACCTTGACCGCCCTTACCGCTAAACAGCGCAAGGTCTTTCTCGCTATGGAGGAAGGCAGAGGCGATGGCGGCGGCGCGGACGTGTCTCAACTTTCCGCCGTGCAGTTCTATTATTCGGGCTCCGCCTGCGAAGATGCCGAGGCGGTACTCTTCAGAGAGGATTGCGGCGGCGAGCCCTGCAATGTCATCGGCCTGCGCTGGACTGAGACCAGTCCAGCGAATTCCGAGGGTGTCCTGGTGTTCGTAGATGATGAACAATTCGGCGATCCAATAGCAGGCATCCTCCAGGATATACTCGATGATGGAGTGGGACCCGACGTCAACGGTCTCAACCTGGTAGGCCTTGAACCTGGTGAACATGTCATCCGGATCGAGGAGCTCAACAACGGCACTCTTGAGGAGCTCACCCTTACAGTCTATGACGCGCCTCCTTTTCCCGACAACCCTGTCGACATCAACAATATCCAATGCGCCCAGCGTGAGATCGGTGAGGACGGCAACTGCGAAATGGTCGTAAGCTTCGGAGCCAATGCGGGCGCTTCGACCTACCTGGTCTTTCTCAACGATGCCATGGTCGCCGAGACCCGTCCGCCCGGCATCATTTTCGGAGGTATGGAATCGGGAGAATACTGCATCAACCTGCAGGGGTCCTGGACACCGCCTGATGCTGTCGGCAACATTTTCTATCTCGGCTGCACGACCGAGGGGCCTTGCTGCGTTCTAACCTGCGCTGACCAATGCAACCCCGTCGCGGCCCTCGATGTGTGCCAGACCACCTATGGCGGCGCCGCCGGACTTGGAGAGCTCCGCGCCGACTGGATCGGCATGGAAGCCACCTACGCTGTAGGCATCAACATCCGGGTAGATAATACGATTCTCGGGGCGGCGCCGGTCACCTTCCCATTCGATGAGGCTCTTGGAGCCAACCCCACAGCTGTCAACATCACCGGTTTCCCGATGGGCGCCTTTTCAATCGGAATACAGGGTGTCTGCGCGGATCCGGATGGGGCCAGCGAATTCACTGAACTTGCGATCACCGTTCTTCCAGAGTCACCCTACACCAACCCGATCGCAGGAGAGGCTACGTGTTCTTTCGATCCTGCAAATGGAGGAAGAACCACCGCCAGTTGGACAAATGATGTCCCCTACTACTCCCTTGACGTCTACCTGCTTCCGGCAGGGGAGCTGGATCCTGTCTACGTCCAGAACATCACGGGACAAAGGGTCGAGGAGGCGACAATCGAAGGAACGGCCGAAGGGGACCGGGTGGTCCTCCAGTTCTTCAGCTATATGGAAAACGGCTGCTACGGTTCCGAAAGGATCCTCTGCACCGAGGCGATCGACTCCGATGAGGACGGCGTACTCGACAATGCTGATAATTGTCCCGACACTTCCAATTCCGCCCAGGAGGACGGTGATGGAGATGGAATCGGCGATGAATGCGACAATTGCATCGCTGCCGCCAACCCCGACCAGGCAGATGAAGATGAAGACGGTCTGGGTGACGTCTGCGACACGGGAGGACCTGTCGGCCCGGTTTACTTTGTCCGTTCCATTTGCAGAAACGGAAATACCAACCCGCAGCTTTCCGATGCCGTCTACCTGCTGAATTTCCTCTTTACCGGCGGAGAGGTTCCGAACTGTCTGGCCGCCTGTGATACAGATGGAGACGGGCGCGCAATGCTCACCGATTCGGTCCAGCTGTTACAGTTCCTCTTCCTCGGAGGAATACCTCCAGTCAACTGGGATGGACCGAATCCAACCTGCGAAACCTTTGAGCCGGGAATACCCAGCTTTGGCCTCGGCTGCGAAGAGGCCAATCCTTCCTGTTCCCAGCCAGGCAGGGTCAATTAGACAGTTCCACTTATCTCTGATGAACAGAAACCCGCCCCGGGGAGCAGCTCTCCGGGGCGGGGTTTTTCATCAACCCGCCAACCACATCACCCTCGCCCCTCCCAGAAAAGTTCGGCCTTGAGAACCTGCCCCACGAGGGGGGCGGCGGTATCGAGTTCCTGGTCAAGAATAACCGCCTGGGCCTGCACCCCGGGAGGGAGAAGCTCCGGGGCGAGAGGCTCGCACGACGGTCTCTCTCCGAGCCGGGACCGGGGCCAGGCGAGAACGAGGCCCCCCCTCGGCGCGGGCCCCTTGAATCTCACCTTTTGACTGGAAACCCTGGCGAGTCCGATTCCCGGCCAGACCTCTACCCCGGGCAGGCTTCGCGAGAGAAGGGAAACCAATCCGGGAACTGTAACGGCCCCTCCCCCTGAAGCGCCTGCCAGCATGGAGACCTCATCGAGGAGCTTCCGACACCGCTCATCTTCCCTTCCTTCACCGCTGAGCAGAATCTCCAGCTCATCAACCAGGCTCTGTGCGGTCCGCAGGCAAAGCTCGAGGGGCTCTCCGCCAGCCCGATGGTACGCAGGGCAGAGGTGATCCCTCAGCTGCAGGCGCCCGGTCTCCAGCCGTTGAATCATCGGATGCTCTCCTCCGTCACAACGGCCGGCCTCTCGCCCAGGCGCATCTCAATGGTGACCGAATCCAGCACGGGAAGACCGATTGGAAGCTCCAGGGATGCCCCATCGGCGAGGGTTGAGTCGATCCGCAAGGACCATTCGGCGGTAACATCCACGCCGGAGACCGCGGCCGCGGCCCGGGTCTGGAAATCGCCCGGCGAGAGCTCCGCAACCAGCGCGGCCCCGTCGCCGGAGGTTCCCCCTGTCAACGGATCGAGGTCTTTCTCAAGAACTTCCGACAGCGAAGCCGCCAGCTCATCCTTCTGCCCACGCGACAATTCTCCGCCGGACAGGCTCAGGACCAGGGTAAAGGGAAGCCTGAGCGGCTCGACAACATGAACGATTGTACCCAGGGGCGCCCGTTGCTGCAGACAGCGTTCGAGCTTCCTGAGACGCTGGGCGTCGGGATGTTCGCGGTCCGCTCCCCAGACGACAACCCAGACCTCGGCAGGGCGAAGCGGATGGGGCACCACCTCGATGCGGGAGAGCCCGGGATCGAGGGCCCGCAGCAGATCCCGATAATCGGCTCCGCTCACCACCGCGGGACCGATCGAGTTCTCCGCGGCGAGGCGACGCTGGAAACCTGCCGCGGATTCAGCCCCGCAACCTCCCAGGATCGCAACCGGGTGGGAAATGCTCTCGAGACCAGCCGCTTCGTATTCAAGCACATCGAGGCGGCCGGCGGTCTTCGCGCCAGCCCGGCCGATGCCGGCTCGCAGCCCCTCGATCCTGGCCTTCACCGGGCCCTGGAGCTCTTCACCGACCACGACCTCGACGCAGCCATCGGCTCGCCTTCGCAGGCGGAAGCGACCCGCCTCCGGAACCCCGGAGCCGGATTGCGCCCGCAGTGTCTTCCATGCCGCTCGACCTCCACTGGAAGGAAGTGAAAGACGGAGGCCCGCGAAGGGCTCAAAATCACCGTCCGGATGGGGCGGCAGCACAGCCGCCGACTCGCTGAAATGAAGCATCGCCGGCTGCTGGCCGACCGTATGTCCCTCGATAACCTCAACCCCGCAGGGCACCAGGCCTTCAACGAAAACCGGCGCCTGGTACAATCCTCCCGCCCAGCCTGCCCGTACCCAGTAGAGCTCACGGCCGAAGAGCCGTTGGCGCCGCCACGCTCCCTGCCCTTCCCAGGAGATGGTTCCGCTGCGGGTAAAGGCCCCCGTCCCATCAACGACCGCCAACTGGCGGAAAGAATCCTCTGCTGAAAATTCCCACTCCAGCCGAGGCTGCTCTGCCGCCGACCCGGACGCCCCTCCCGCCGCCTGCCAGTAGAGGCTGGCGGCTTCCGGACGATCCCAGCCGAGGTAGACCGCCGGGCGGGAATGGCTGGCCAGGCCGGCAAGCTCGAGGCCTCCAGCCGGGATGAACGAGTGGTCCTGCCAGGAGTTTCCCGAACGCAGAAAGATCCGTTCCGGAGGCCTGCCCAGCGCTCTCTTCTGTTTCGATTTCCTGTCCCTTCTCAATGAACAGACAAGCGTCGGTGCCGCCATCGAAACCGAAGTCCCTGCCGGCAGACGCAAACGGATCCAGGGCGCCTCGAATCCTTCGAGCTCACGGCTGGTCATGTCGGGAAGAGGACCGTGAATGCGCATCCGGACCAGTGGGTCGCCGGCGACATTGACGGTCTGGCTGAAATCGACCGGCAACAGGCGCCAGCCGGTCCCGCTTGAATATTCCCACTCACCATCGAGAAGAGCCCCGGGCGCGCCGGGCCATTCGAGCACGAGCTCGGCGCTGTAGCGCCGAATCTCGTCCCACTCGGCATCGCCGAGATACAGGTGGTGATTCAACCTGTCGGAGCCAAAAATCCTGGCCGGCTCCCGGTCCTCTCCATCTACTGGCAGGAGCCGGGTCTCCTCGCCCTCGAGCACCACGGCATACTCCAGGTTGGCGGGGCTGAGCCACGCATCCGCGGCGGTCTCGAAGAAGACCCGGCTCTCCCCCGCGTCTGTCCGGGAGGCCGTCACCGCCGTTCCCGCTGGGATTTTTCTCGGCGTGTCCAGCCCGCTCGCGGCGTGAAGGCGTATGGCCGATGTCGCGGGGCGAGACCAGAGCGGCTCATGCCCCAGCTCGGCGAGGAGGCGAGGCAGGAGTCTCTCAGAGCTGTCATCCAGTTCGCCCCGCAGCTCGCCAAGCACCATAGCGAAGCTCTCCAGCAGGGCTCTCACCGGGTCATCAGCTCCCCGCTGGCTCCAGTCCTGGAACCGGCTGGCGGCCTCCCGATCGAGACGATCAAGGGCTTCGAGCTCCCTGGTTTTCTTCCGGTCCGAAACGTCCGCTGCTTTCCTGTCGCTCATCATCTTCCTTCCACCGTGTCCCGCTCCGCGCTCCTTTGAAAACTGATTTCCATCCCGGAAAGCCTGCCCGTCAGCCTCAGGCTGATCTGCTCTTGCTCTACCGACAGCAGCAATACCCGGCGAACACCGGCCCAGGGAGCCCAGTCGTAAAGAGCCTCCTCGATCAGAACCTCGGCGAGCCGGCGCTCATGCTCTGTCTCGATTGCCGGCAGCTCGTGGACCCTGCAGCCGAAAGAGGGAAGCAGAGCCCTCTCGCCGGGACGCACCTCGAGAATAAGCCTCAATCGCTCTTCGATCGCCGTGGCGGACACGAGAGGACCGCCGCAATTCTCGAAAAACTTGCCTGTCGCCGAGGCCCTGGCCACCATCTTTATTCTTCGCTCCATAATTCGAGATCGACGCTGGTCTCGAGATAATCCACCCGGGTCCGGTAGCCAAGCTCGTCCCAGCGGTGCCGCGCCCGGGCAACCCGGTAGCGGCCGTCGAGCGGATCGCCCATGCCCGCGATATCAAGCTCCTGGAGCGGCCGCCAGCCGGGGTCTCCCCGGACCTCGAAATCGCCGCCCCGGCCGAGACCGGAGAGCTCACGAAAGCTGAATTCAAGCAAGCTCTCATCGCGGCTGAGAACTCCTCTCGCGGCCGGGAGACCGGAGAGCTCCGCGCATCGCGGAAGCTTTGAGGAGAAGAAGAGCTCTCCAGGAAGAAGCGCGAGCTCAAATCCAATCTTCCGGGCCCGCTCACGCAGGAAATCCAGCCGGTCTCCTCGGCGGACCACGCGTTCAAACACCTCTTCGGTAGGTTCCACCAGGGCGCGCAGGCCAAGCTCGGAGGCGATGGCCTCGGCCAGTTCAGAATCGGAATGCTGGTAGTAGGTGTGCGGGTCCGGAGATTCAACGGCCTGCGGATGATCGGCGCGGGCCGCCAGGAAGAGCGCCGTTCCTCCTCCGCCCCACTTCAATCCGTTCGCCTGGATACTTCCATGGAAAAGCGCTCCGCAAGGATGCCCGAGCGCGAGTTCCATACCCGCGCCGCACGCTTCCAGGGCCGCCTGCGGGCCGCCCTGGACCTCGTCGGCGCTAAAGCTCAACTCCAGCCGGTCCGAACCATCCGCCGTCAACAGCAGTTCGCAGGAAAGCAGCTCCGTGCCGGCCGGCAGGATGGAGCATACCGGCGGGGCCAGGAGCTCACGGGCCGGGGCTCGCAATCCTGAAGACGTAGCCGGAAGCAATTCGGTGATTTCAATCATGGAATACAGATGGGCTGCTCGCCCGTCAACCTCTCATCTGAAGCCGTATAAATCCCCGCACCGGGGTTCCATCGGGGTCGAAGCGCACCCACTCTTCATCAAGGCGTTCGATATAGCCGGTAAACCGGAAGGGGCCCCAGAGAAAAACAATCTTCGGCGGCGGTCCGCCCGGAGAGTCCGGGTCCATCCAGCCCTCCAGCTTCTGGGCAATCTCACGCAGGTTTCGTTCCCTTGGCGCCCGCCTTGTTGAGTCGAGAAAGAGCCTCGTTGAAAACTGCTCTTCGCAGGAGGCGCCGGCCCCTCCCGGAGCTCCGGCGGCGACAAGCTCTCGATGTTTGGAAACTGAGTACTTGTTGGGATTCCAATCCACCGTGACAGTCTCCAGGCTGTCGAGATGCGTCAGCTCCGCCTTGACCAGTTCGTTCAGGTTCTCTTGCATTCTAATCCCTCGTAAGCGATCTCGAGCTTCTCCAGGGCGATCTCAGGGTTGCGCGCATCCAGCGGCGGCCCCTCCCAGCCGACCGCGAGCGCGCCGCTGAAATTCCATCGCATGCTCTCGTTTCCATCCTCATCCAGCAAGACGACCGCCCCACCGCGAGGCTGGGCGCTCTCGTACCAGCTCCAGAGCTCGGCATCGAAGGTCAGGCCCCGTTCGAGAACCAGTCGACCGGTTCCGGGTCCGTCCTCGAAGAGCTCAACTCGATTGGAGCCTCCCTCCCGGTACTCCAGCACCTCCCGCCGGCTCTGGAGCCCCGAGCAGCTGACAAAACCCGCGGCCGAAACGCCCTCGAGCTCCAGATCAAAGCGATCCCCTCGCAGCAACTCCTTGAGCAGCACTCTCATTGGTCAACCTCCTCGAGCTGAATTCTTTCGAGCTTCTCGACAACAAGTTCGAGGGTCTCAACGCTGAGCTCGACGCCGGAGGACTCGAGCTCAGGCCCCTCGTAGCGGCAGGGCCAGGCTCCGTAAAAATTCCAGCGGGCCTTTTCCCTCATCGCGGCATCCAGCAGGACAATCGAGCCGCTGCGAAGATCCTCCTCTCCCTCCTCAACGCGCTTTCTCCACAGGTAGAGCGCCGCCGAAGAGGTGACCCCCCTGCTCAGAAGGATATTGCCGTAAACAGGACGGCCGGGAATCTTCATGGGAGCGGACTGGTTGCCGACCCTGTATTCGAGAATCTCTGAGCGGGAGGCAAGCCCGCTCACATCGCGAAACCCTCCGGCCACCGCCGGACCGGCCTCTTCGAGTCCATCAATTTCAACCACGAAATTGCAGTTGGGAGTCAACGGAAAGGAAGGCCTCGACTGTATATCATCGGTACGAGTTCTGATCATCAGGCCGCCGTCCCCTCCACCTCTATAGTGCTCCTGGAAGGATGGATCACCCGTTCCACCGAAACTCCCGCGCCGGGATCAAGGCTCGTCCTCACCTCGATAGAGAGCCTGCGCTCAGGAGCGTCTTGCCCCGGGAGCTGGCTCCCCTGCCATCTCACCTCCAGCTCAAAGCCGTTTCTGAAGGGCAGGAACCCATCGATGACGAGACTATGCAGGAAAGATCTGAGCTCGCGCTCGAGACGCCTGGCCATGGACCTGGACGCAAGCTCGAAGACAGCCCAGCGAGATCCGTCATCAAGCGACCGATAGAGCCCCTGCCACCTGCGCCAGGATGCCAGGGAACGGAGCGCGGACCGGGAGAAGAGCCTGTTCTCCTGCGTGCCTGCGGCAGCGCGAAGGCCAAGCCCTGGACGTTCAATCGAGGTCGGGGTCCGAAGCGGGAAGAAATCTATAGCGCATAGCTGCCCGGCGAGAGCGGCAGCTCCCAGGCCATCAACCGGGCCGCCGCTCAGCAGGGCGAGGTTGGGAAGCGGCCTCAACAGGCCGGCATCCTCGCGGCCGGAGGAAATCTCGCAGCAGAGAAGAACCTGCGGATGCCGCAGGGCGAACCTCTCCAGCAAGGGAATCACCGCGGAGCTGGCCGGTGGCAGCACCAGGGTGCCCGCCTCCCCGCTCCCGGCCAGTTTGTAGAGCCCCGTACGCTCCCCGGGACCTCCATCCTCGCCCATGATCCGGTCCATGGCTTCAAGCTCCAGGGCGCCTTCTCCCAATCCCGAGACGATCTCGAGCAGGTAGTCCGCCCCGCCGTTACCGGTAAACTCTCTCACCACTGAGTCCGCAGGAGAACCCTCACCCTGCCCCAGAGAATCGTCAACAACCACCAGCGCTGTCTTGCCGCAGCCGACCCAGCCCGGGGAAAATATTTCTGAAGATGGCATCAATTCACTTCCTCTCTTTCTCCAGGACCTGCTCGAGGCTGATCTCTCTCTCGACAACCCTCTCAACCTCCTCGCCCGGACGCGCTACCGCCGGGAGGGTGACCTTGAAGCTGACCCCAAGATGATGCCTGCTGAACCCCAGCTCCTGCCAGAGCCCGGCGTCATCAACAAGCTCGAGCGGCAGCTCACCAAGCTCGATGGAGAGCTCCTTCGCAAGGCAGGCCTCCATGTCCTCCACCGACAGCAGGGCGTTGGAATGCAGAAACTCTACAGCGGAGGCGATCGCGCCCAGCTCTTCCTGGGAGGTAGCCTCGATGATCATGAAGACAAAGCGCAGCTCCAGCCAGAGAGCGCTCCTGCGAACCCTGCCGGGCAGAGCCGGGTCAGCAGCAGGCTGAACCCGAACCCCCGCCTCACGACAGGTGGAGGAGGGAATGATCCGGTGCAGGTAGAGGGCGGCCCGGGGGCCCTGGCCCGATTCGGCCTTGGGAATATCGACAGGATGCGCGAGAAAAACCGGGATCAGCGACTCTCCTGCCCCACCCTGGATGGCTTCCTCCAGGCGAAGCGCCAGGTAGCGGCTGAGCTCGTAAAAGTCACCCGGTCTCATCGGCTCCCCTCCCCCGCTCCTTGAGTGCCCCCCGGGCAATCCCCGGAAAATCGGTCTATAAATTGTGGCAGCAAGTTCTTCATGAATACCCGTCCCGTCAATTCCTCTCAGTTGGCTTCCATGTATTCCTCAACCAGTTCGTTCACAGAGGTATAGGAGAACCCTGCGGCGCGAACACTGACGCGGCCCGGCTCATCGGCGACAGCCTTCCGAATAGGTATGTATTCGTCCCTGAGTCGTTGAACTCCAAGGAGCTCAACGACAGTCCCGCGCTCCTCATCAACAAGCTTCCGGACGCTCACCATGCCATGGAGGCCGTTTCGGAAAAGCACCGCCCCGCCGGGAGTCTCGACACGAAACTCGACTCCGGCTCGACCTCCGCGAGTCGATTCACAGCCGCGCGCCTCGAAGGCACGCCCGAGACTCCCGAAAAAGCGCCCGAGAGCCTCGGAGTGCTCCCTGGGAGTCCCCGGCTCGACCGCCAAATGGCTCATGCCCGCGGGAGCGGAGAATGCCTTCGCTACAGTCCGTCTGAGAAGATTCATCCTATTGTCCGTCCTGTCAACAACATCGATTCCCGCACCGTCAAGCCTGCGCCCCCGGAGCTGTACTGATACGCAGGCGCGACTCCAGGTCATCCACCAGGGCTTCCTTCTCGAGCAACCTTCGCCTGACATCATCTGCGTATCGCTTCAACAACAACAACTCTCCTGAAAGGCGCGACCTCGCATCTTCCAGTCCATCGAAACGACCCTCCTGGGCCTGACGCTTATTCTCGGCGGAGGCGAGACGCCGCCCCAGGGCATCGAGCTCGCGCTCGAGTCTCTCCGCTCTCTCCTCTCGCTCCTGTCCCAGGCGGGAAAGCTCGCTGCTGACCTCCTGGAGTCTGCTCTCGAGCTCATCCAGAGACTCCGCCTGGGAGACGACAGTCTCACGCTGCCGTACGAGCTCTCCGTCAAGAAGCTCCCTGGCTCTCTCCGCCTCGCTGCAGCGTTCCTCCAGCTCCGCGCGGGAAGCCGCTCCCTGTTCGAACTCGACTGCGCGCTGCTGGAACTCGCCCCGGCTGGCCTCCAGTTCAGCGGCAACCCTGGCGTTCAAACCCTCGAGCTCATCAATTCGCTTCTCCAGGGGTTCCTGGATTTCAGCGCCCTTGTCCTCCAGGCGCCTGCGGTTATCCGCCTCCATGTTTTCAAGCTCGCCGCGATAGACCTCCGCCTCCCGGTCTCTCTCCGCAGCCATCGACTCCAGCTGTTTCTGAAGATCACGGACCTCTGCACGAAGGGCCTTCGACTCTTCACATTGTTTTTCAACCTGGGCCTGGCTTGATGCGAGGAGTCCCTTCTCCTCTTCGGCCCCATCAGCCTGCAAGGCGAGCTCTTTGCGAAGCTCGCTCACCTCAACTCGCAGGGAGATTGTCTCTTCATTCCGCTCTTCAAGCTGGCCCCGACTGGATTCAAGGAGGCTCTTCTCCTCCTCGGCCGCCTCCAATTTCAGGAACAGCTCCTTGCGTCCCTCTGCGAACTCAACCAGCTCAGCTTCCTTCGCCGCCAGCGTCCTGCCCAGGGCTTCCCGCGCAGCCTCGCTCTCACGGTAGTTCTCTCCCAGGCTGCGAAGCTCAGCCCGGGCCTGCTCAAGCTCTTCGGTAGAAACCCGAGCTTCGGCCGACTCCTGCTGGTGTCTCCGCGCCTCCTCCTGTTCCCTGCGAGCCGCGTCAAGCTCTTCCTGCAGTGCGAGAACCTTGCTCTCGTCTGCCGTGTCCGAAGCCGCCTGGGCCGTCTCGAAATGCGCGATCTTTTTCCGGGCGGCCTTCAGCAGGATCGCGAGGCGGGTCCTGATCTCCAGCGCGCTCTTGAGCTCTTCCTCCATTCGCTCCCGCTCGAGGAGTTCCTCTCCTATCGACTCCGACAGGCCATCAGAATCCCCCAGCCTTCGCTCGAGCTTCCGGCGATGCGTCTCCTCAAAAGCCAGCTTCTGCTGTAATTCTTCGTTCTCCCGGGTCAGCCTCGCCCGGGCTTTTTCGAGCTGGACCTTCCTGGCCTCGGCTGAACGGGCTCGCTGGAGAAGACGCGTATCAATAGGCGCCCCCTCCTCTGAAGAATTTCCAGGAGCCCCATCCCCCTGGGTCCCTCTCCCCCGGGAAATCACCGACAGGTGGGTTCTCCCGATCCTGAGGAGGTCTCCCTTCTTGAGATGAGCCCGCTCAACTGACTGATCATTGAGATAGGTTCCTCGAGAGCTGCCGAGATCTTCGATCACCACCTCGTCTCCCTCCCTCTGGAGACGAGCGTGGCTGGAGGAAACCGAGGCATCCCGCAACCGGAGCCCGCAATCACCACCGCTGCCGATATCCAGCGAATCCTGGAGCGGAAATACCCGTCCCCTGAATTCTCCATTCAATACCCGCAGCATGAAACCTTCAGAGACCTTCATGCGTCCTCTTCACTTCCGGCTCTTCACTTCCGGATCTTCACTTCAATTTTTACCGGCTCAGAACCGGCTGGGGATTCAGAGAGATAGTGTAGCCCCTACACGCCTCTGATGAAAGATTGAAAGTCCTCCCGAAGCCCTTCATAATCCGCCTTCCCGCGGCAATACACAGGTTTGCCACGAAGGAAAGAAGCGGATATAAGTCCCCTGTGCAACCGGAACAGATGCTCACCGCCAATTGCCCGAACTGCGGCCATCCCGTAGAAAAGCAACCCATCGATTGCTCGGTCTGCGGCTACTCCAGCGAGAGTGCCGGGGAATACTTCTGGCTCTATCTCGGGGGCCTGGCTCTGATCATCCTGGGCATCATCTCGGTAATAGCCGGAACTCTCTCAGAAGGCGCCGGGCCGGGACATTGGAGCCTTGTTTCCGCCGGGTGGTTTCCTCTTGGAGACTGGACGGCGGACTGGAACTGGTTCGCCTATATCCTGCTTGGGATCACGCTGACACTCGTGGGAATGGGCTTCACAAGACACTTCAAATCCTCACTTTTCTGGGGAATTGCTCTATTCAGCTGGCAAATTTTCTGCAGTGGGAAAAAACTGCTCTGGGATCAGGCGGCAAACGAAAATATCCTTCTACCAATTTCAGCCCTGGTTCTTGAAGTTCTTTTACTGCTGATGGTTATACGTCTTGGAATAGCCCTCTCCAGGACGCCGCAGAGGGACATCCTGCGCCTGCAAGCAGGGCATAAAAATAATGAAAACTAGCAAAATCGTGCTCTGCAGGGCTCCTGAAGGCGTTTTTTGATATTCGCGGGTTGACACCCTGACTGTTTTCCTGTATTCAGACTTCCCGTAATGTTGAACGGAAAGCCTTGAGAACGGTTTTCAGGGCACTTTAGAGGTTTTGGAGGTTCTCTGACCAAACATCTCGCTCATCTCAGAAGAGTTACCCGGGTACCTTTCAGATCTGAATTGAGAGACTCGGAAGACTGTTTTGGAGTTGCCGGGAAGCGAAATCAGGGGGCCGACAATCATTTCAGGAGGAAGTAAAGAGATGTTCGAAGAAACTCCAGCAGCTCCAGCGGCTAGGGATAATCTGGTGGTCGGCAGTAAGGTAAAAGCCTACGTCAAGTCACAGGGAGCCATGTCCTCAGGCGCGCTCATCGGAGCCGTCAGTGACAAGGTCTACGCCCTTCTCGATGACGCCATCGGCCGTTCCAAGGCCAACAAGCGCTCGACGGTCAAGGATACTGATCTCTGATCGATCGCTATAGCGAGTTGAAAGAGCGAAGATGGACTTTTCTTCCGTCTTCGCTCTTTTTTTGTCTTCGCTCCGCCAGGCCCCTCTCTTCTCGCCCGGAGAGAAACCGGTACAATACTTTTTCATTTCCCTGACCTTTCAGAACACTTCGTGGAGCCGAGCCGGCAGTCATAATGATGCAGGACCAGACCCTCAGAATCCGGGTTCTCTTCTTCGCCATCGCGGGGGAGCTGGCGGGAGAAAGCTCAACAGAACTCGAGCTCGACTCCCCCGCCACGGCCTCGGACGCCGAAGCAAAACTGAAAGAACGCTACGACTGGCTCGGCAAACGGCTGTCATCTTACAGGATCGCAGTCGATGAGGAATTCGCCGGGGCGGACACTCCCGTTCGAGACGGCTCCGAGCTGGCCATCATTCCACCGGTGAGCGGAGGTTGAAATGACCGGCCGAATCGTGAACGATATGATTGACTGCAAGGCGGTCATCGACGAGGTGGCCAACAACGACAACGGAGCGGTTCTCACCTTTGCCGGAACGGTTCGGAATACCAATCTTGGCCGATCGGTCAG
>CAJWMA010000086.1 GCA_913042995.1 uncultured bacterium
ATGCCCTGCAGGCTGGCGGCGTAGACCGCCGAGTGCTTCTCACGCGCGTCGCGCTCTCCCTGCATCCAGGAGAAGCTGACCGACTGGATCTCCTGGTCCTTGATCGCGGCATTGACCTTCCCCATCAGACGGTCGTAGAGATCACCCGCCCCCTTGAAAGCCTCGCCCTTGGCCGTTTTCCACTGCTTGAACCAGCGCCGGATCGGCTGCCCGCCGTGAGCATCCTTGACCACAATGACGTTGTCCTTGCCGAATTCCTTCTCAACGGTCGGGATGAAGGACTCCTCAGGCCTGAGGCCGGCCATATTCGATTGGCCGGAAAGAATGAAAAGATGTTTTCCATCCGCGGCAAAAGCCGCGCTGGTGAGGAAGAACGCGACGAGAAGAATCTGCAGTTGCTTCATGGTATTCCAGCTCCATTTAGTTGATGTAATGAAAGAGACACCGTAACCCGCAGGGGCACAATGTTCAAACCCTCCGGGGAGAGTTCCTGCGCTGAGAGCAGCTACCCGGCAGGGGCAGGTAGCGGGGCGCCTGGAACGCTCACGCCAGGATGTCGCGGATGACCTCGCCCTCGACATCCGTCAGGCGGAAATCGCGGCCATTGAAACGATAGGTCAGCTTCGTATGGTCCAGCCCCAGCTGGTGCAATAGCGTCGCATGGATGTCATGGGCGTTGACGCGCTTCTCAACCGACTTGTAACCGAATTCATCGGTCGCTCCGTATTGAGCGCCGCCCTTGAAGCCGCCGCCGGCGAACCAGGTGGTGAAGGCGTTAGGATTGTGATCCCGGCCATTGGAACCCTGGGAATCAGAGGTGCGCCCGAACTCACCACCGAAAATCACGATGGTCTCATCGAGCAGCCCGCGCTGCTTGAGATCTGTCAGCAGGGCTCCCGTGGGCTGGTCAACCGTCGCGGCGCAGGCGCGATGGTTCCCGTTGATGTCGTTGTGACCATCCCAGGGAACATCGCTCACCGCCCCGCCGGGAGTATTGGGACAGGCCGCGAAGATCTGCACAAACCGGACCCCGCGCTCGACCAGGCGACGGGCGAGAAGGCACTGGCGACCGTAGTCCTTCGATTCCTTGCGGTTGAGACCGTACATTTCCTGGATCTGTTTGGGTTCACTGCTGACATCGAAGGCCTCCGGAGCCGCGGCCTGCATGCGATAGGCCAGCTCGAAGGACTCGAGCCGCGCGTTGAGATCACGGTCAAAGGGCCGCTTCTCGGCATGCTTCCTGTTGGCCGCGTTAAGCTCATCGAGCAGCGAGCGCTGCTGCACCTTGGAGATCTCCCCGGGAAGTTCCAGGTTGTCAATCGGCCTGGCGCCGCGGGAATCGAGCGAGGTCGCCTGGTAGACCGAGGGAAGGAATCCGGAAGACCAGATCGGGTCAGCTCCGCGTGGCTTGGTTCCATGCATAACGACGAAAGCCGGGAGGTTGGAGTTTGAGCTGCCGAGGCCGTAGCTCAGCCAGGAGCCCATGCTCGGAAAGCCCTGGCGGATCATCCCGCCGTTAAGCTCGAGCATCGCCGGCGTATGGTTATTCGACCTGGAGTAACACGAATAGACGAAGGAGATGTCATCGGCGTGCTTCGCGATATTAGGCAGGATCTCGGTAACATAAGCGCCGGACTGGCCATGCCTGTTCCACTTGAAGGGCGACTTCAGGCATTTACCGCTGGTGGTGAAAAAACCGGTCTTCGGATCCGCGCCGGCCAGCTTGGTGCCGCTGCGCTTGATGAGCTCAGGCTTGTAATCAAAGGTATCAACCTGGGATGGGCTCCCGGTCTGGAACAACCAGATCACGGCCTTCGCCCTGGGCTTGAAGTGAGGCTGACGTTCAGCTAGAGGGTTGCTCTGTTCCGCGCCAACGATCCCTTCGCTGTGAAGAAGATCTGTCAGGGCCAGCGCGCCGCAGCCAAGCCCCGCCTTCGCGAGAAACTCGCGCCGCGAAGCAGCGGTCGTCATTTGTCGTTCATGCATCAGGTAAACCTTCCAGGTTGGATCTTGATCACCAGCTTACTGGTCAATCGACATATACAAACTCGTTCATACAGAGCACCAGGTGGCAGAAATCTCGGAACGCCAGCTCCTCCGCTTTCGCGTCGGTGCCGCGTGATTCCTTCTGTCGCTGAATGAAGGCCGCCATCTCAGCGCGTTCGCCGGAAGCCGCCGGCCTGGAGAACGCCAACCGAAAGGCGCGGTCGATCGATTCCTCGATGGAGATCTTGTCCCCGGCGCGTACCTGGGCGGCAAACTTCGCGGCGGCATCTCGAATGATCGGAGAGTTCAGCAGGGCAAGCGCCTGCGGAGCGACCGTGCTCTCTTCCCTCGCAGCGATTCCCTGCATCGTGTCCGGCGCGTCAAACAACTGCAACATGGGAATCAACCTGCTGCGCTTGACGGTCAGGTAGACGCTTCGTCTCGTATTACGCTGATCGAGGCTGCCCTTGCCGTACATGGCCGGGTTCAAGGTGCCGCTCACGCTGAGAAGCGTGTCACGAATGATCTCCGCCTCGAGCCTGCGAGCTCCCCTGCGCCACAGGAGCAGGTTCTCAGGGTCCTTCTTCCTGCCGCTGTCGGAGTCGCCATTGCCCTGCATATAAACGGCGCTCGACATGATCAGCTTGTGGATCGGCTTGAGCCGCCAGCCGCCGCGGATCAGCTCCGCCGCCAGCCAGTCAAGTAGCTGCGGATGGGAAGGACGCTCGCCCCGGGTACCAAAATCGCTCGGTGTGGCGACAACCCCCCGGCCGAAGTGATGTTGCCAGAGACGGTTGACCATCACGCGCGCCAGCAGGTGCCCCGCGCCCTTCTCGGAGTCAGTCAGCCAGTCGATGAGACCGAGACGGCCGACGCGCTGTTTCTCAGGCGCCTTGGGATCAGCCAGCCAATGCCGTTCCTGGTTCTCCGTCTGCATCAGGACCTGCAGGTAGCCGGGTACGGCCAGCTCTTCTTTATTGTCAACGTTTCCGCGCCGCAGGTGATACGCCTTGAAGGTGTCCTCGCCAAACTGGTAGCTCGTCCCGCGCACGCGGGCGGCGAACACAGAGACCTTCTCAGCCTTCGGCTGCTTCTTTTCCTGCAACGCCACCTGTTTCTGGAGGCCCAGCCACTGGCGGTCATACCCCTTGAACCACTCGACCAGCTTCTTTTTCTGACCAGCATTCCATTTTTCACGCGGTGTATCGGCAATCCCCTGGAGCTCAATCGAGGTCTCCATGGTTGTCGCCTGGAAATAGAAACCTGATTTACCCCCGGCGTTGGAGATCTTCACAAGGATCTCGTTACGGCCGGCGGCGAGCTGAATGTTGGCCTTCTCCTGGCCCGCCGAGGCGGTGTTGCGGCCGACCTTCTTGCCCAGTACCTCGCGGCCATTGACCCAGACCTTGATGCCATCGTCACTGCCGAGATTGAGCGCCACGGGCTGCGCGATTTCCGATTCAACCACCCGGTAAAGATAGTTGGCGCAATTATTTCCGGTGAGCTTGTCGTTGTGGGCCACGCTGTCTTTCCAGTCAGGCCGCTCAGTCCACTTCAGCTTGCCATCTGTGTACACCCCGGCGAGATCGACACTTTTTTCCGGCGCAAAGACGGTGGCGAAGGCCTGGTCATGGTTGGCCGCCTGGAAGGGACCGATGTGGTGCCAGTTGCCTGCGCCCTCGATGTCCTTGCCGATGCCGGGCATTACCCTGAAATAGAAACCTGACGTCCCGCTGCCATTGACGATTTTAACAAGCAGGTCATTTTTCCCCTTCTCGAGTTTCGCTGGAACCAGCTCCTGGTCAGCGGCGGCTCCCCGCGAGGCCGCATTTGCACGGAGCTCCTGGCCGTTGAGCCAGACCTTGATACCATCATCGCTGCCAAGGGAGAGAACGACCTGCTTCTCTTCCGCGGCCTCGATCGTGCGGTAGATGTAATTGGCGGCATTGTCGGGACCGAAATGGTTATGAATCACTCCGTCAGACCAGCCCGCCTGCTGAACCCATTTGATCTTTCCATCAAGGTAGGCGGCGGCAAGGTCGACTCCCTTTTCAGGAGGGAAGGCTGTATCGAAGGCTTTCTTGAAATCCGGCGCGGAAAAACCTCCCGCATGATGCCAGGCAGTGAGCTTCAGGGGCGTCCCGGCATCCGGGTCGGCGCCAGCCCGGGACTTTCTTGCCGCAATCCATTGATCGAGATTCCCCGGCAGCTTTTCTTTTTCGTAGGCTGTGCGGGCAGCGACCAGGGGAGCGTGGACAGCGTCATATTCGCTCTTGGCCTTGTTGTACTTTCCGGGATTGGAATTGACCTCGGTATTGGCGAAACCGACATCCGCGAAATTGGAAATGAACCGGTAGTAATCGTGCTGAGGCAGAGGGTCGAATTTATGCGAATGGCAACGCGCGCAGCCGACCGTCAGGCCGAGCAAGGAGGTACCGATCGTACTGACAATGTCATCGAGCTGCTCATAGCGGCTTCGCTCGCGCTCCTTCTGGGTCTGCTGGGTCGTATAGGGCCCGGCTACCAGGAAACCTGTCGCCGCAAGGCTTCTGACCGCGGAACCAGCCTGGTCGTCGGTCTTTGAGTTGGTGTCGGCCAGCAGGTCACCGGCGATCTGCAGGCGAACGAACTCGTCGTACGGCATGTCGGAATTCAGCGCCTTGATCACGAAATCCCTGAAATGCCACGCGTTGGGACGGTCTCCATCAAAGGCGTAGCCATTGCTCTCGGCGAAGCGAACGATGTCCAGCCAATGACGCGCCCAGCGCTCACCGTAATGGTCGCTGGCAAGCAGACTGTCGAGCAGGGCGCTGTAGGCTCCATCGAGGTCGGCGGCAGCCTCCTTGACGAACTTCTCCACCGCTGCAGGCTCCGGCGGCAGGCCAAGGAGGTCAAAGGTCGCCCGGCGAATAAGTGTTCGGGGGTCCGCTGAAGGGTTTGGAGTGATCCCCACGGCCTCCTGCCGGGCACGAACAAAGCGATCAACCGCGGTCTTTCCCCAGGCGGCATCCTCCACCTCCGGCGGCTCTCCCCCTGCAAGCGATTGAAACGCCCAATGCTGTTTACCACTCTTGATGTCGGTTCCGGCTGTAGCCTCGACGGCCCTCCCTTCGCGGGGGTCAGGCGCTCCCATCTGCACCCATTTGACAAAATGAGCGACCAGCTCATCATTGAGCCTGGCCTTCGGTGGCATCTTGAGATCCTTGTGCTGGAGCGCGCTGATGAGCAGACTCTCAGCAGGCTTACCAGGCACCAGGGCAGGGCCGCTCTCGCCGCCTTTGAGGACTCCCTGGCGGGTATCGAGGTAGAGGTCGGCCTTGAGCTTCTTCTTGGCCGCCGCCCCGGCGCTGTGGCATCTGTAGCAATGCTTCACCAGCATGGGGCGAATCTTCGCCTCGAAGAAGTCAACACCGGCGCGGTCGAGTTCCTGGGCCGGAAGCGCCCCTGCAACCAGGAAAAAAGACAGAAGATACGGTCTCGTCATGGTGTTGATCATGTTTCCCTTCGGCTCTCCAGGAGGACGATCGCATTTCACATTTCCAGGCGCTTTTAATTATAGCAAGTTCACGCCGCCATGTGCGGATCCCGGGAGAAACATTTGCAGGCGCCGGCGAGCCTGGAGATGCCCTCAGATACAGCCGTCGAGATACCTGCGAGCCCTGTTGATCTCGGCTGTGCAGGAGGCGGCATCCGCCAGGATGGGAACACCTCGTGGAACGGGATGCATGAAGATGCTTGTCAGCCCCCTGTACCCGACCTTCTTCAGCGCCTTCACAAGAGGAGCGAAGTCCAGCTGGCCTCGCCCGGGCAACTGCAGAAGTTCCTGCTCCTTGGGAAGCTTTTTCATGCAGCCCATGCCGTGCTGCCAGGCGTAGAACATGGCGATCCTGTTGCCAAGGGCTTCGACCAGCGCGGCAAGGCCTTTACTGTCGAGCCCGCCCCCCTCGAGATGGTAGGGCGCCAGCGCGACACCCAGGTGTTTCGAAGGAGCCAGCTCTACCAGCCATTTCAGCGAATCGGGCGTGTTGATGAGGTTGCTGCCGTGGTTCTCGATGGCGATGGTGACCCCGGCTTTTTCCGCCGAGGCGAGGTGAGGCTTCATCAGCTCGGCGAATTTCTTTACCTCGGCCTTCAGCTCCCCTCCCTTGAGCCCCCTGCGCCCCTTCCCGCCGCAGACCAGGACCTTCGCCCCTAGCTTTGCCGCCACCAGCAGCTCATCCTTCAAACCGAAGGGACCTAAATCGTAGCGAGTGATGCACCCGAGTTTCACCTTGTGCATCTGAAGCAATTCGGTGAATTTTTCGTGGCCCATCTTCTCCAGCTGTTCACGCTGGTTGCCATGCACACGCGGCCAGATATCCAGCAGCCCCGCCCCGGTCTTCGGCACCTCGGGTACAATCGTCTCGAGCGCCAGGGTGCCGTACATACAGGAGGAGAGAATGTAGTTGAGACGGAATTTCTCCTCGGCCCTCACCAGTGGGGCCACGGCCAGGGCGGCTGTGGTTGACAGAAATTGACGGCGGTCGAGCGATTTCATTGCGGTTGAGTATTTCCCACCACGCCCCGCTCGTCAATGACCAGTCCGATGGCATCCGATTCGATTGAAAATAGCGGGCGATCGAGGGCGCGTCTCCGTATGATGAGCCGCTACTGAAAAGCGTGTGTGGAATTCACGATGAACCTGGCTGGAAAAAACAAAATGATCAACAAGACCTTCCTGCTCTGCGCCACCCTGATGAGTCTTCTTGCAGGCACCCTGTCCGCTGATGAGACCTACGAAATACGCACCTTCAGGAAGATCGTCCTGACCACGACCTTCTACGCCGAGGGTTCGGGTTACGGAGACTTCAACAAGGACGGAAAAATGGATGCCGTCTACGGACCCCACTGGTACGAGGGCCCGGATTTCAAGAACAAGCACGCGCTCTACCCCGTCAAACCGTTCAAGCCCACCGGCTACTCCAACAACTTCATCACCATGGTCAACGACGTCAACTCCGATGGCTACGACGACATCCTGGTCAATGAATGGCCCGGCAAGGCGGTGCACTGGTTTGAAAACCCCCGAGGCAAAACTGATGGGGAGTGGAAGAAGCACCTGATGCACCCGGCGGTCGACAACGAATCCCCCCGCTTCGCTGACATCACCGGCGATGGCAAGCCCGAGCTGATCTTCCACACCGGCGGGCGCCTGGGATACGCGCGGCCCGGAGCGGATCTCACCCAGCCCTGGCGCTTCTTCCCGGTATCCAGTAAGGAGAAATGGGGACGCTACCAGCACGGCCTGGGTTTCGGTGATGTGAATGGCGACAAGAAAGCTGATTTCATGATGGTCAACGGCTGGTGGGAACAACCGACCGGAAAAGAGCCCGGTGAGCCCGGCGAAGCCGCCAATTGGAAGAAGCACGCGGTCAAGCTCGGTACCCGCGGCGGATCACAGATGTACACCTACGATGTCGACGGTGACGGTGACATGGACATCATCGCCAGCATGGACGCGCACAATTACGGCCTGGCCTGGCTGGAGAACGAGCGTAAAGATGGAAAGATCAGCTTCAAAAAGCACCTGATCATGGGCGGTAAGCCGGAGGAGAACGCCTACGGAGTCAAGTTCTCCCAGATGCACTCGGTCTGCCTGGTCGACATGGATGGCGATGGACTGAAAGACATCATCACCGGCAAACGCTATTGGGCGCATGGCCCCAAGGGCGATTCGGAGCCGAGCGCGCCGGCGGTCGTCTACTGGTTCAAGCTCGTACGCTCGAAAAAGGACGGCGTTCACTACATCCCCTACCAGATCGACAACGACTCCGGGGTAGGAACCCAGTTCACCGTCGGCGACCTCACCGGCGATGGGAATCCCGATGTCGTCACCGGTAACAAGAAGGGCGGCTACGTCTTCATCCAGGAGGTGAAGAAGGTCAGCAAGGATGAGTGGCTGAAGGCGCAACCGAAACGCCTGCCCCCGAAATAGACGGGAGCTCTATTCGCTGACGGCGACGAGTTCGGGATCGATCTCGCCCAGGTCCTGGACAGCGCCGCTGACTTCAACAGGCATCCGGAACAGCTCTCGCCCATCGCGCCGGCCAACCAGGGTGCCTTTGCCGGCGGGCAAACCGGTAAACTCGAAGCTGCCGCGAACCGGAGCGGGAATCTTGATCGAGACGCCTCGAAAGCGGAAAGAGAGCTCGGTCGGAGGTTCCTCCGCGCGAAGCCGGCCCTTGAGGGTTGTGCCGCCGGGCTGGAGCACGACCTGCCCAAGCTCGTTCCTGCTCTCAGCGAGAGTGAAATCGAGAACCGTCCGAACATGCCCCTCGGCTGAGATAAGCAGCTTCACCTCGCCCGGGGGAAGGGGCTCGAGATCCACGCCGCCATCCGGCCTGGTTGAACCTTGAACGATGGCGCCGTCCATAGGCCAGACCTCGATCTGCGCCGCAAGGGGTTCCGTCCCGCCAGCGCCGGCGGAGCGAATGTCGAGGCTCGCGGAGACACCCTCACTCAGCTTGAACAACAGGGGCTCCTTCAGATCTTTTACGGTTCTCTCCTGGGGAAAATACCGGCCCTCCGGATCCTCAACCCTGACGACAAGATCTCCATCAACATGTTCCCAGCGTGCCTGCCCATCCGGACCGGTGTACCTGGAAACCAGCTCCTTGCCCGAAGCGAGAAGAGCCCTCACTTCAACCCCGGCGATCGGCCTCTCTTCATCGGACCGTACGGCCCAGACCTCGAGCGGCGCCGATTCAACGTAGCCGGGATACCGCGATTCACAGCCAAACACCAGGCAGAGAAATACAACGGCAAGCGATACGCGCGAGCTCCATCGAGAGATGCTGAGTGAGGAAACCGGGGTTACCTGGATCATGATTGAAAAGCCGGAATTGAAGCGAAAAGAGCTCGAACGAGGCACAACAACAGCCCCGTAATCCCCTTCACTTTGTCTTTCAGATAAAGAGCCGGTATCTTCACGCTACCAGACCCCAACATCAATTACTTTCGACATACCAGCCGGGTCGGTACAGTCGGAGCATGTTCCCGATAGCCTGCGAAACTCGAACGAGAGATCTAAAGCACTGATACAAAAGGGCTTAAGATGAAAATGTCAGGTTATTCGGAAGGTCCATTCCACCTAATAACCGACGAGAAGCCAGCCGCTCAGTCACCGTCGGACGGAGCCGGGTAGAGAGCCTTCAGCGCTTTCACGCCGCTGGAAAAGACATCGTATTGCTGGAGCACCTCGGTCCGGTCCCCCTGGTCGCCGAAGTGGTCCAGCAGCCAGGCTCCCCTCACGACCTCCTTCACAGCCCGGCCTAGCCCGCGCTTGCGATCAGCCGGTTCGCCAGGCGCCATTTTTTTCTCGAGCGCCAGGGCGAGTGCCTTGGCCTCGAAGGCCGGAAGAAAGAGCCTCTTGTAGTCCTGCTCCCGCAACAGGACCTGGACCCGCTCGTCCCGCGAGCTCAACTCGGAGACGATCCCGGCCGCGGAAGCCGGAATGACCAGAGAATCTTCGAGACGTCTCGGCTGGGAGGGCGCGGCGGCGGCGGAACCCAGCTTCCTGAGAGTAAAATCAAATCGCTCCTCCTTCCCGCCCAGAACGACCTTGATAACGAGGTGCAATGGAAAGGAAAAATCCGGAACGGCCGCCTCGAGACAACCGGCGGCGGAGGAGGGCTTCAGTTCAAAGGCCTCGGCCCCATCGACAAAGCCGTCCTTCTCATCAAAAGTCGCGCGAAGGTACCTGGCCGAAAACCCCGATGCCTCCAGGGGACGGGTGTAGTTGTCAAAGAAATACACTCGCAGCAGCCCCTCCCGGGGGGCCACCACCTCGAGATGATGCCAATTGTCCGGCGCCATCCGAAAGACGCCGCCATGGCGGGGGTTGTGGTCGCCATGCGGCACCTGGACGGTGACCTCGAGCAGTTCACGGCCGCACTTGCCGCAGTCTCCCTCGCCAAACCCGAGCTCCTCGGTGTTGAAGCCCAGCCCGTTACCCTGGAGGCGTAGAGCCGTCAGGCCGCTGGCTCCCTCTTTACCAAGGGTCTCCTCCAGGCTCCGAGTGCAAACCCAGACCTTGCCGACCATCACCTCCACCAGGCTGGATTCACAGACCGGACAGGCGCTGCCGCCATCGAGCATCACCTCCGGATGCCGGGTACACTTCCACATGTTGACATTGGGAATGGCGACCAGCAGCTTACCGCACTTGCCGCAGGCGCCGGGCAGAACACCCGCTGACTCAAAATGATCGACACAGAGATAGGTCCCCACGCTCTTCTGGGCGACCAGGGCAGCGCCACATTCGCCGCAGGCGCCATCCTCACGGCTGACGACCAGGGGATGCGCGGCGCAGGCGTAATGAACCGGCCGCGAAGCAGCGGGGGAAGTTCCGGCCGGAGCCCCGTCACGACACCCCGACAGGGCTCCGACAAACGCCAGGGCCGGCAGCACGATCACTATTTCCATCAGCCGTTTTTGCATCAAACCGAACGGGCCTCCGTACACGGATGCCTTGCCTCTTGAATCACCGACACTATGATATCTGTGGAACAGTACTTCGCATTGAATAGGTACGGAAGACGCCGGTGAAGAAAAAAAACCTTATCCTGCTATTCTGCTGCGCCCTGACCTCGGGAAAAGCCGAGGCCCATGACATCATCTCTTCGCGTTACAGCTACCGCGAACACGTTCTTCCCATCCTCGAGGCTCACTGCGTACGCTGCCACAGCCCCGAAGGCCCGGCTCCTTTCCGGCTGACAAGCTACCTCGACGCCCGCCCCCAGGCCGTCGCGATCAAGGAGGAGGTTCTGCTGCGAAACATGCCGCCCTGGTACGCGGAGGAGGGGCAGCAGGGCCTCATCGGCGAGCATCGGCTGAGCGCCGCCGAGGTCGACATTATCGTCGAATGGGCCAGCGGCGGAGCGCCTGAAGGAAAGCGAACGCCTGGAGGGAAGACCCTGGAGAAAATAAAGCCGCCTGAGGTCGCCGATCTCGAACTCGAACTGCCTGAGCAGATCCTCGTCCCGGGAAAACAGCGAGAAACCGTCAGGCTCACGCTCGATACAGGACTTTCCGAAACGGTCTGGATTACCGGCTGGGAGCTGAGCGGGGCCAGGGCAGACCTCCTGCGATCAGCATCGCTTTATCGTGTCCGGATCGCTCCGGAGAATTACCTTGGGACCCGTATGAGTATCGATGGAAAACTTTCCTGGGCGGCGGGAGCGAAGCTCGAAGCCGGTGAGGATCTGGCTCTCTCGATCCTCTACACCAGGCCCTGGACGCTCGGAGACAAGCGAGAGAGTGTGCGAGGCCGCCTTCGCATCTGGCTCTCGAAGACCCGACCGCAGCGCCTGCTTCACGCGCGGACGCTTGGCGAGACCGGAGACCTTCCACCTGGAAGCAGGCTCTTCGGCGTCCTCCCCTCTACCCCCATGAAGCTGAAAGCTTCGGGCGAGACCGAAGACCTCCTCGCGATCTTCGCCGCCCCCGGCCACTGGCCTCTTCTCTATCGCTTCAACGAACCGCTGAAGATCTCAGGCAAACTCGAGGCCGGCCCGAAGACCCGTGGGATCGTTCTCTACACGGCCCCCTGATCGCCTCGCTGGTGGGCGCCCTTCAGCTGAGATCCCGTGCGGCCATCGACAATCCCCGACGAGCGAAGAGATGAACCAGGGCTGTCAAGCCTGCCAGGCTCGCCCCGATCCACTCGATGGGAATCCACAGGCGCGCCAGCAGGAAGATACCGCTGGCAAGAAAAATACAAACGAAGCAGAGGAAGTTTACCGAGCCCATCACCCTGCCGCGAAGGTTCTCCCGCGACCAGAGCTGTATGCTGGTCTGCAGGGGCAGGGCGAACATCCCCCCCGCCAGGCCCAGCACGAACAACGCCGCCCTGGCTGTGAAAACGTCCTGGTGCGCCCAGCCCAACGCCACCATGCTTGCGAGCAGAAGAAGCAGTCCCATTCTGTAAATCCTGAAATCCACCTTTCCCCTGGAGACAAGACCGCCTCCGAACGCGCCCAGAGAGATCCCCACGGACAGGCATACAAGCAGCATGCTGGTAGGCCAATCCTCCAGCCCCATCAGGATCTTGCCGTAGCTGTTGCACAACATCAGCAGGGCCGCTCCCAACCCCCAGAAATAGGCGTAGGTCAGCGCGACACTGCGAAAGGACCGGTCCGCGAAGATGTCCACGAGAGTAGGCCGTAAATCACCGAGGATCTTCCCCCTGATCTCGAGCTCCGGCTGGGCGACAGGCATCCTGCGTATCCCCAGGGCGGCCAGCGTTCCAAGCACAGCCAACAGCACCAGGAATCCCTGGATTCTGTAGAGACCCCCATCATCCTCCAGCGCGTCCTTGAGCAGCCCCGAGGACGCGGTGCCCAGCGTGATCGCCAGGTAGGTCGTCATGAGAATGATGCCATTGGCCTTCACAAGCCTCCCCTCTGGAATAAGCTCCGGGACAATGCCGTATTTTCCCGGGCCGAAGAACGCGCTCTGCGCTCCCATGAGAAAGAGGGTGAAAAACAGCAGCGGTATATTCTCGATATAGAAGGCGGCTCCGCCCAGCAGCATCACCAGGACCTCCCAGACCTTGCAGAAACGAATAATCGAGGTCTTTGAAAAACGGTCGGCGAGGGAGCCGGCAAAACCGCTCAACAGGACAAAGGGAATGGCGAAGACCGCTCCGGCAAGGGGCTGGTAGTACGCCGCCTCTTTCTCAATCGCCAGATCAACCGCGACCAGGAGCATCAGCTGCTTGAAGGCGTTGTCATTGAAGGCCCCGAGGAACTGGGTAATGACGAAGGTGCAAAAGGACCGTTCCGAGAGCTTCTCTTTCACGTCGATGTCCTCACCAGCGGCACCATCCGCTTCAACCTTCGCAGTGAGATCTTTTCGCTCCGACATGACGTCGCCATGATGCCAGAGTTCACTCATTCTGTGTAGCTCGCTTGGAAATCATTTTCCCTGGCGGGTGAATCCGCCAATTAAAACAAGGCGGCCGCCATTGACACCCGGCCCCGGTATTCGACAATGGTGGCTATGTCCATGCCAACCGTACTAGCCTTCATGGCCCACCCGGACGATGCTGAGTTTCTCTGCGGCGGCGTCCTCTTCCTGCTTGCCGATCTCGGCTGCGAGATCCATGTGGCGGCGATGGCTCCCGGCGACTGTGGCTCGCCCGACAAGCCC
>CAJWMA010000087.1 GCA_913042995.1 uncultured bacterium
CCCCAAACGACAGGCCCGCTGTACCAACGGCCGTAGCCGCGGTGGCGGCGGAACGCAAAAAATGACGACGACTGACATCGTCGCAATCGGGACACTGCAGCCCGCGCGAAGCATCTTCTTTTCGCATGGCGATCTCTCCCTGTTTCTCCAGATGGGTTATTACAGAATTTCCTGTTCAGGAAAACCATGGTACCCCAAGGGCTGAAAGCTGACACGGCTTTTCGGTCCGGCCCGACCGCGAAAAGCCCGTGAATGGCTCACAGCCGAAGAATGATTTTGCCGATGTTGAGATTCTCCTCCATGCGTACATGGGCATCCCGGACCTCCTCAAACGGCAGAATCGAATCGACGATCGCCTTGAGCTCTCCGCTCTCGAGGCGCGGCAGGATCCTTTCACGAAACCTGGCGGTCACCTCGCTCTTCTCCTCGATGCTCCGGCTCCTCATGACGCTGCCGATGATACGAAGGCGCTTGCGGAGAACCGCGCCAAGATCAGCCTCCGTGCGAGCCCCGCCGACCAGGCCGAGGAGCACCAGGCGGCCCCCGACGCGCAGGCTGGAAATATTCCTGTCCCAATAGCTCGCGCCGACCAGATCGAGTACGAGATCGACCCCCGCCCCGCCAGTCAGCTCGTCGACGGCTTCGGTAAAATCCCGCTCTCGGTAATTCACGCCGAGAGCGGCCCCCAGCTCTTCACAGCGAGCCGCTTTTTCCGCCGTTCCGGCTGTCGCAATCACCCGCGCTCCGACCGCCGCCGCCAGCTGGATTGCCGCCGTCCCCACCCCGCTGGCCCCCGCGTGGATAAGAACAGTCTCTCCCTCGGTAAGCTCGCCAAGGCTGAAGACACCATCCTCAGCCGTATAGAACGCCTCCGGCACCGCGGCCGCCGATTCATACGACATATTCGAAGGAATCGGAACCGCCAGGCTCGCATCTACCAACAGCAACTCCGCATAGGCTCCCCCTGCGCAGAGCCCGAAGACGCGATCGCCGCGGGCGAAACTCTCGACCCCCTCGCCGACAGCCGCCACCTCTCCGGCAAACTCGAGGCCAAGAATATCGGACTCTCCCGCCGGGGGCGGATAAAGTCCGCGGCGCTGCAGCAGGTCGGCCCGGTTCACCCCTGCGGCGAAATTTCGTACCAGCAGTTGCCCCGAACCCGCCACAGGCTCGGGTAGATCAACAATTTCGAGCACCTCCGGTCCGCCTGGATCCCTGACTTTTACACCGCGCATGGCGCCACTTTACCAGCGCATGAAAAAAAACTACAGGACCGAGGGGAGGGTTGACGATGCAGTGAATAACGGTCTGAAAGGAAACTACCGAGCCGATTCATCGGCGCGCCCAGGAGAAGAACACAATGAATAAAAAAGGCAGCGGCGCAATGGTCGCCTTCACGGTCTTCTGTCTCGCAGGAGTCATCGCCCTGTTCGCCCAGGCCGACCTCTCCATCGGCCATGGAGAAAACGGACGCCAGGAGAGCATGAATCCCTCGAGTGGCGCGCCGGAGCTCATCCAGCGGCGAATCGCCGAGGACATGCTCGGTGGGCGCCAGGTGCTTGGCAAAGACGGTAAATCGGGTAAATCACGGCTGAAGTGCTGCGGTCGCTCTGAGAAAGACTGAGGCTTTCGCCCCACTCCACCCCCCCCTCACCACCTCGAGCCTTTACAAGATCCCTTCCCGTGGCTATAGAGAAGCAGGAAATCTCCCATTGCAGGGAGCTGTTTACTGCTGAACCTCTCCGCCCGGGCGGAGAAATGAACCACGGTGGAGGGAACAACTATGCCTACCTGGCTTATCTTCGCGCTTGGAACCGTCTGTTGCTGGGGTGCCTACGGCACCGCGATCCACAAGAGTAATGCTCTCCTTGCAAACCCCCTGAAAACCGCCCTGCTCGTGGGCGTCGCCTACTTCTTTCTCGCCGTCCTGATCCCCGGCCTCATCATGAAAAGCTCCGGCGCTGACTGGAGCTTCCCGGGCAAAGGGATGATGTTCGGCCTGCTGGCCGGATCGCTGGGAGCGGTTGGGGCCATCTGCGTCATCTACTCCATGAAATCAGGCGGCAACCCGCAGTATGTCATGCCAATCATCTTCGGCTGCGCGCCGCTGGTGAACGTCATTGTTTCTTCGATCGCCCATCCTCCCAAGGCGGTCAATCCGATCTTCTGGCTCGGAGTACTCGTCCTCGCCTCAGGCGCTGGAATGGTCCTTTACTACCAGCCGAAATAAATCGGGAGCTCTCAGGTCTTCAGCGTCTCGTCATGACGCGAGAAGCTCGGCGGCAGGTCCGCCGCGCGCACATTGGCGAGCGCGGCGATGGCGCCGGCCTTCTTGTCGGCGTCGTTGTCCTCCCACTCGATGGTGAGCGCGCCGTCAAAGCCGGCGCGGTTGAGCTCGATGATCACCTCCTCGGTGTTGACCGCGTCGCGGGCGCTGCCGGCGGTGACGAAGTTCCAGCCGTTGTGCTTATGCCCCATGGGGCGGTGCCCGCCGAGGCGGCCGCCTCGGCAATAGCCCTCGATGACCTGGACACCCTTGATATGGGCGCAGTGGATGTGCTCACTGAACTCGCGGATGAACTCGACGCCGGAAACGTTCTGCCACTCGAGATGCGAACAGTCGAGGTTGAAGCCGGCGACACCCTCGTAGCCCGCGTCGACCATCGTCCGCAGGTAATCGCCCGCCGACTCGATGTCGCCCATGGCCCTCTCTGAAGGATGGCATTCGAGATCAAAGGTGGTGCCGTATTCGCGGCAGAGCTCAAGCAGAGGAGAGAAACGCTCGACGATCAATTCGAGCGAAACCTGGCGCGGATCAGCCAGGGCGCAGCCGCCGATCTCGCTCGGGGGCGGCGGAAACTCGAACCAGTGCGACCAGGCGTGGGCCGGCGACCCGGTGAAACCCGAAACAGGCGCCTTGCGATCCTGCAGGCGTCCGAGGTGCCCGGCAAGGCGAGCACAGGCCAGGAGCGCCTCGAGCGCCTGGCGGTGGACCAGGCGGCCGACCTCTTCGGGTACGTAAAAGGGGTCGGTTCGCGGCGGCTCGTTGGTCTTACGCCATTCCTTGTAGGCCTCGACCGCCTCGCCGCCGATGAACTGCAGCGTCTTGGCGGATGGCTCGTCTCCAAGCGCCTGGCCCTGAAGATGCCCGGAGATGGAGAAGATCTCGAGCCCCCTTGCCTTCGCTTTTTCAACCCGCTCCGCGGCGTAAGCGGCCGCTCCCTCGTCATCGGAACACCGATCGAGCTCCAACTCCCAGCTGGCTTCCTCCCAGCCGTCGAAGCCGGCATCCGCTATAAAATCGATCCACTCATCGTAATCGACATCTCCGAACTGTCCGCGCACCAGGCCGACCTGGTGGTAAGAGCTCCTGCCAGGTCGATGCTCGGCGGTCTGCTTGTATCCCACGGTGATTCAACTCCTGCGGTAATCGGTTTTCCTTTAAACGTGGAGATTCCCCGGCCTGGAAAGCGAGGGGAGCGATCAAGCTAACAAGCCTCCCCCGCCACCGGCAACCCCTTTCCACCGGCATCTGAGCCGCGCAGGTTGCCGGTACCGAATCCCGGTGGTAGACTGGTGCCTGATCAATGACAACACTGATCCTATTAGTGCTGGCGCTCGTCCTTGCCTCCGGCCTGACCTCGATGTCCGAGGCCGCGATCTTCAGCGTGCCTATATCCAAAGTCTATCTTGCCCGGGATGAGGAACGCTCCGGAGGCCATCGGCTGGCCGCGATCAAGGAGAGCATGCAGCGCCCCATCTCGGCGCTGGTGATTCTCAACAACCTCATCAACATCCTCGGCTCGGTCATGGTCGGCTACAAGGCAGCCGAGGTGCTCGGCAACGACTACAAGGGAGCCTTCGCCGGCGTCCTCACCTTCCTGATCATCGTCTTCTCGGAGATCATTCCCAAGACGGTCGGGGAACGCTACAACCTGACCATCTCCCTGATCGCCGCTATACCGCTGACATTCGTGACCTGGGTTCTGCTGCCTGCCATCTGGGTGATCGAACAAATTGCCCGGCCCTTCTCAGGCAAGGCAAACAAGGAAGTCACCAGCGAAGAGGAAATCCGGATGATGGCAGATATGGGGAAAGAGGCGGGCCTGATCAGCGGCGAGGAAAACCGTCTCATCAGCAGGGCCTTCCGTCTTAACGATGTAACCGCCCGTGAAATCATGACCCATCGCCTCGACCTGGCAAGCCTCGAGAATGACAAGCTCCTGGGCCAGATCAACCCCTCCGACCTGGACATGACCCACAGCCGAATCGTTGTGACCAGGGATGGCGATCTCGATAATATTGCCGGGATCATCTATCTCAGGGATCTGCTCCTGGCGCTGGCCGAGGACCGAACGGACCTGAAGGTCGGCGATCTGAAAAAGCCCGCCCACATCGTCCACGAAAGCACTCCCGCCCACCAATTGCTGCATCAATTCCAGCTCAAGCGGCAACATCTCTTCGTAGTCCTGGACGAATACGGCGGCACGTCAGGTGTCGTGAGCCTCGAAGATGTACTCGAAGAGCTCGTTGGAGAGATTATCGACGAGACCGATCCTGAAGAGGAGGGATCACCTAAGACCGAAGAAGATAAGGGTTTACCGAAAAATCGTTCGGAAGATGCCTGAATTCCTCCTGGGGCTCTCTTATTGACTATGCGTAAAGTACTTACGCTATTTGCCAGGGTCTTCTCCCCTGTGAGGTTGAAGTTCGAATCCCTTCACCTGTAATATTGATATTCGGCAAATTGTATAAATACCCCTGTTGGAAGGGGATCTGACAAGTCAGCCGGCGCTTTTCCCTGGAGCCCATCCAGATGGCAGTAGCGCATCGGCACCTCAGCGAGGAATGAGTTTGATGACAGGCGGCTCGTCAAGACATGAGTCCAGGATTCCGGGCATCGCGGCGCTTGCGCTGTTGCTGTTCGCTGTGCTTTTACCGGCGCAGCTCCGGGCCCAGGATGCCGATGCCGATGGCATCCTGGACGCCAGCGACAACTGTCCCCTCCTCAGCAATTCCGCGCAGCTGGATTCCGATGGAGACGGGATTGGAGACCTCTGCGACAACTGCCCGACCAACAGGAACTTCAACCAGCTTGACAACGATGGCGACGGAATCGGAACGATCTGCGACAACTGTCCGGGCGAGGTAAATGCCGGACAGGAAAATGGGGATGGGGACTTCTTCGGCGACGCCTGTGACAACTGCCCGGAGAGGACAAACCAGATCCAGGTCGACACCGATGGCGATGGCATCGGCAATTTCTGTGATAACTGTCCCGATGATCCAAACCCGGAGCAGGAAGACACCAACGCCGACAATATCGGCGATGCCTGCCAGCTCGACAACGATGGCGATGGACACGACAACGGCGTGGACAATTGCCCGGCCCTTGCGAACGCGGACCAGGCTGACAGCGACAACGACGGCGTTGGCGATGCCTGCGACAACTGCCCGGAAAACACGAACCCCGCCCAGGAGGACAATGACGGCGATGGCATCGGCGGCGCCTGCGACGTCTGCTCCTCCATACCCGACCCGGGCCAGGAGGACTCCGATGGCGATGGCGCTGGTGATGCCTGCGACAACTGCCCCTTGACCTCCAACCCGGGCCAGGCCGACTTCGATGGCGACCAGCTCGGCGATGGCTGTGACAATTGTCCGCGGTCCGCCAACCCCGGCCAGGAAGACCTTGATGGAGATGGCGCCGGCGACTCGTGCGACAATTGCCGCCTGGTCGCCAACCCATCCCAGGCGGACTCCGACAAGGACAGGATCGGGGACGGCTGCGACAACTGTCCGACGGATTTCAACCCATCCCAGGCGGACGATGACTCCGACGGCATCGGCAATGCCTGCGACAACGACGCGGATAATGACGCCATCCCCAACTCCAGCGACAATTGTCCCGATCTCGCCAACCCCGCCCAGGAAGACTCCGATTCGGATGGCATCGGCGATGCCTGCGACAACTGCCTGCTCGCTCCCAATCCAACCCAGGCTGATTCCGACGGCGACGGCCTCGGCGATGGCTGCGACAATTGCACCCTGGCCGCCAACCTGGACCAGGCTGATTCCGACTCCGATGGTGTCGGCGACAGCTGTGACAATTGTTCCTCCACCTCCAACCCCGAACAGCCCGACTCGGATTCGGACGGAATCGGCGACGACTGTGACAACTGCCCTGTCGACGTCAACCTGAGCCAGCGCGACCTCGATGGCGATGGCTTCGGGGACGTCTGCGACAATTGTCCCCTGGTAGCCAACGCCAACCAGCTGGACATCGACGCCGATGGCTTCGGTAACTCCTGCGACAATTGCTTCTTCGTACGCAACCCCCGGCAGGAAAACAGGGACAACGACAGCCTGGGGGACGCCTGTGACAATTGCCCCGAGGTGGCCAACCCTGAGCAGCTCGACAGCGATTCCGATGAAATCGGGGATAGCTGCGACAATTGCACGGCTGCATCCAACCCGGAACAGGAAGACGCGGATGAAGACGGCCTCGGCAACGCCTGCGACGATGATGCCGATGGAGATGGTCTCACCAATCTCGAAGACAACTGTCCCGAGACAAGAAACGAGGACCAGCTGAACGCCGATGGCGATTCGTTTGGGGACGCCTGCGACGACGATATTGACAACGATGGGGTTCCCAACAAAGCGGACAATTGCCTCACCACCGCCAACCCCGGCCAGGCCGACCGCGACCTGGATGGCATCGGCGACCCCTGCGATATCGACAACGATGAGGACGGCGTCGAGGACTCTGAAGACAACTGCCCCGGCATCTACAACCCTGAACAGTTTGACTCCGACGGTGACGGCGAGGGGGATGCCTGCGATTCAGACCAGGACGACGATGGTGCCCTCGACGGCGAGGACAACTGCCCAACCGTCCCCAACTCCGACCAGCAGGACAGCGATGGAGATGGACACGGTAACGCCTGTGACAACTGCAAGAGAATCAGCAACCACCTGCAGGACGACAACGATGGAGACGGGCTTGGCGATGTCTGCGACCCTGACGATGACGGCGATAACATTCCCGACTTCCGCGACAACTGCGCCCGGCTCGCGAACACCGGCCAGCTCAATAACGACAATGATCAACTCGGAGACGCCTGCGACTCGGACGACGACAATGACGGGATCCCGGACAGCAACGACAACTGTCCCACCAACCCGAATCCCACCCAGGTTGACAGTGACAGAAACGGAATCGGGGATGCCTGCGATGTGATACTGCAAGACACGGACAACGATGGCGTCTTTGACCATCTCGACAATTGCGAGGGAATCCAGAACTCCAACCAGGAGGACTTCGATGAAGATGGAATCGGCAACGTCTGCGACAACTGCCCGCTCAACCATGATCCCACCCTGGCTGACAACGATGCTGATGGACTCGGCGATGCCTGCGACAACTGCCCGCTGATCCCGAATGCCCAGCAGCAGGACTCGAACGATGACGGGATCGGCGATCACTGCGACCCGGACGAGGACGTCGATGGGGACGGGATCCGCAACCAGGCCGACAACTGCCTGGTGACCCTGAACCCGGCCCAGATCGACCGCGACAGCGACGGCCTGGGCGATGAGTGTGACCCGGATGATGACAACGATGGCATCGATGATCTGCTCGACAATTGCCTGCTGCGGCCAAACCCCGACCAGGAGAACAACGATGGAGATCCCCTCGGAGATGCCTGCGACCAGGATGACGACAACGACACCGTCCCGGACAGCATCGACAATTGCCCGACCGTCTCGAATTTCATCCAGCAGGACTTCAATGACGATGGAATCGGCGACGCCTGCGCTGACATGGACCGGGACGCTGACGGCCATCTCGACTTCGAGGACAACTGTCCACTGGTCTACAACTCCAATCAGTCCGATATTGACGGCGATGCGCTCGGCGACTTTTGCGACCCGGATGATGACAACGACGGCATCGATGACGCCGAGGACAACTGCCCCTATGACGAAAACCCCTCGCAGATAGACGCGGATGAAGACGGCATCGGAGACGTCTGCGACGCGATTGTCCGGCCCCCGGATTACGATGACGATGGCGTGGAAAACTCTCTCGACAATTGCGTCACCGTCGCCAACCCGGCGCAACAGGACTCTGACGGAGATGGCATCGGGGATGCGTGTGAAGGCCCCTATGAATGGATCAGGGGAGACTCGAACCGCGATGGAAGGATCGACATCTCCGATCCGATCTCGGTCCTGGGCTTCCTCTTCGGCTCCCATGTGACCCCCTGCCAGGCCGCCGGCGATGCCAATGACGACAACCGCCTCGATATCGCCGACCCGATCTTCCTGGTGCTCTACTTCTTCTCAAGCGGGCAGCCTCCCCGGGCGCCGTTCCCGGAACCGGGTCCCGACCCGACACCCGGCGGCAGCCTCACCTGCGAACAATAGACGGCGGGGATGCAAAAACGGGACGCGACCTCTCGAGGAGAGTCCGCGTCCCTGGTGTTCAGTTGTCTGACTGTTCAGCTCGCCGCCGCGAACCCTCAGCTCGCCGCCGCGAACCGGGCCGCCACCGCGTCCCAGTCAACGACGTTCCAGAAGGCGCCGATATAGTCCGGCCTGCGGTTCTGGTAGTTGAGATAGTAGGCATGCTCCCAGACGTCCAGGCCGAGGATGGGCGTCTTGCCTTCCATCAGCGGGCTGTCCTGGTTCGCGGTGCTCGTCACCGCGAGATTACCGCCATCGACAACCAGCCAGGCCCAGCCGGATCCGAAGCGAGTCGCTCCAGCCTGGGCGAAGGCATCCTTGAAAGCATCAAAGCTCCCGAAGGTAGCATCGATCGCCGCTGCGAGATCACCGCCTGGCTCACCGCCCTTGCCGGGGCCCATGACGCTCCAGAAGAGACTGTGGTTGGCGTGGCCCCCGCCATTGTTGCGAACAGCGCCGCGAATGTCTTCCGGGACGGAGTCCAGGTCGCTCACCAGATCCTCAACCGACTTCCCGGAGAGCTCTTCGTTACCTTCGAGCGCTCCGTTCACGTTGTTGATATACGCCTGGTGGTGCTTGCCGTGGTGGATCTCCATCGTCCGGGCGTCGATATGGGGCTCGAGCGCATCGTGAGCGTATGGGAGAGCTGGTAATTCGTAAGCCATCGGGTTCCTCCTGGAGGGCTGTGTAGATTTGATTGCGACAGTAAGATATGGCGACCGGCGATTCTATATAGTGAAGCGGGTCGCGTCCAGATCTAGAGGCGGTTATTACGCAGGCGCCGCGGGCGATCGCCCACCTCGAATACAAGCGAGTAGACCAGTCTCGACACACGGACGACCTTGTCGAAGTTGATCTTCTCGATGGTATCGGTCGGCTTGTGGTAATCCGCGTGGAAGCCGGCGAAGAAGAAGGTGACCGGCACTCCCTTGGCAGCGAAATTATACTGGTCGCTCCGGTTCCAGACCCCCTCCTCGTCGTACTCGAACTTGAAACCGATAGGGCCGTTGACCTTGTGGATCCAGGGGTCAAGCTCCAGGCTGTGACGCTTCGAGCCAATGACATGAAGGCAATCGACATTGTCCGCGGCCTTCTCCGTCACCTTCCCGGAACGGTCGCGGCGCTCCTCGTTGCGCCCGACCATGTCCATATTGAACATGCAGACCATCTTCTCGATCGGCAAGGTCGGGTTGTCGACATAGTAACGCGAGCCGTGCAGACCGCGCTCCTCGGCGCCGAAGAAGACGATGACGGTACTCCGCCGCGGACGGCGCGGATTGGCCATCAACGCCCGGCAGACTGCCAGCAGGGCGGTTGAACCCGAGGCGTTGTCGTCCGCCCCGTTAAAAATCTTGCCGTCGTGCTCGCCGACATGATCGAGGTGGCCGCCTATGACCACCGCCTCGTCCCTGAGCTTCGGATCGCTTCCGGGAATGAAGCCCACGACATTGCGCGTCTTGTCGATCGTTTCCTTCAGCTCGACCACCAGCTCGAACTCCGCCCCGTCGAGAATCCTGCCGGCGCCGCCGGATTTCCTCATCTTTTCGAGGCTCGTATCCCAGCGCTTCAGGATCCTGTCGGCTATATCGGATGTGATGTAGACAATCTCGTCATCGCCCGCGGGAGACCACTCCGCCTCGATGCGGTAGCGGGCTCGCTGGGGCAGGCGCGAGCCGATCCGGCGGCGGGCCTGCTCGTCCGAGACGACCACGATCCGCCGCGCGCCGGCGGCCCGGGCTCCCCAGGCCCAGCGCCCCGCCTCGCTCTTGTCCGGCGCGATCAGGACGACGCTGTCCTTCACCGGCAGGCCGTGAAAAACATCCCGGCTGTCGGAATCGGAGCCGGTCCCCTTACCGGCAAATACCCAGCGTTCTTTCCAGCGAACATCCCGGCGGGAGACGACACCCACCTTGCCCTTCAGCTCGATCTTCTCCTCTTTGCCGTCCGCGCCTTTGATGGAGAGATAGGCTTCGTTCAGAAGCCTCTGGCGACGGACCATCGAGAAGGGCTGGAAAAAGGAGCTCTTGTTGCCCGGCTGGACTCCCATCGCCTCCATCTCCGAGGCGACGTACTTCGAGGCGACGTTGTAGCCGGCTGTGCCCGTATCCCGGCCGGCCAGCTCATCGGAGGAGAGAAACTCGATCCACGAATAGATCTCCTTCTTGTCGATCTTTTCATAGCCCTGCCGGTAGGCCGGATCGACCTCCTGCTGGGCCAGGGTGCTCAGGGTAAGACAACATAGGACTGCGCTGGTGAACATGGGTATCCCCGGGGTTTTCTTCAGGTTCTACAGGAATTAAATAGAGAGAAAGCGGGATGATACCAAGAGAAGCGGGCTCGATGCATTTACGGAACCTCAATTACCCGAAAGGTTTTCAGCCAAGCTTGTAATCCCGCTCTGGAAGATCTATGCTTGAGGGTTCGACAATTATCGTGGTAACTCAAAGATGCCTATCAAGTTGGGAAAAGACAACTGTACCTGTATCAGGGGGGCGCGCATGCGCTCCCTGTGTGCCAGCCATGTTGTTCCCGATGGGTTCGCCCTCTGAGTTCTTGATTCCCCGGGTCGGCAAAAGGAAACAGCCCTCCAGGCTTCCGCCGCCGTCCCCTCCACCTCCAGAAGATTCAGCGTAACCCGTCCCCTCAAGGACGGTTTTTTTATACCAACTAAGGACAGTAATTCCCGTGAGCTCCCTCTACCCTCTCTTTCATAAGCTCGAGAACCGCCGGGTGACCGTCGTCGGCGCCGGCTCCGTGGCTCTCAGGAGAATTCGCAGGCTGCTGGAGGCCGGCGCGAGGATAACTGTCATCAGCCCGGAAGCCCTCGAAGAGATCTCCGGGCTCGACGAGAAAGGCGAGCTCGACTGGAAGAGACGCCCCTACCGCCGGGGCGACATCGAGAAGGCCAACCTGGTCTTGACAGCTACCGGAGACCGCGGGCTGTCCGAGAACGTGAAAGAAGAAGCGCGGGAGCTCGGCATCCTCTTCAACAGCGCCGAGGACGAGGGGCTCTGTGACTTCCACGTCCCGGGCCTGGTCGACGCAGGCGCGCTGAAGCTGGCGCTCTCGAGCGATGGACAGGACCCGGGGCTGGTCGCCGCCGTCAGCCGGCAGCTCGAGCGCTGGCTTGAAACCAGGGAGGAACCCGGTACCGCGAATGCGGGGGCCCCGGCCCGGGAAGACCAGCCCGCGGCCTCGCCGGGGAAGGTCTACCTGGTCGGCGCGGGCCCCGGCGACCCCGGCCTGCTGACGGTGAAGGCCGCCAGGCTGCTTGAAAACGCAGATCTCGTCTGCCACGACCGGCTGGTCAGCAAACAGGTGCTCGGGCTGATCCCTCAGAGCGCGGAAAAGATCTATGTCGGCAAGGAGGTCGGCTGCGGCCGCGAAATCGATCCCGTTGAGCTGATGATCTCCGCCGCGAGCGAGGGACGAAGCGTGGTCCGGCTGAAGGGCGGCGACCCGGTGCTCTTCGGACGCGGCGCTGAAGAAATGATCGCCCTGGCCGAGGCCGGCATCGACTACGAGATCGTTCCGGGAGTCTCGGCCCTCTGCTCGGTGGCGATCTCGGCCGGCATACCCGTGACCCACCGGGAGGTCGCCAGCGAGGTGATCATTCGCAGCGGACACGCCATGAAGAACGACTCCACGGACGCGGGCCCCGACGAGACGGCGGCGCGGGGAACGACCTTCGTCTACTTCATGGCGGTCAACCAGCTCGAGCAAGTTATCGAAGATCTGCGGGCTGAGGGCGTCGGCGAGGAGACCCCCGTCGCCATCGTCGAGAACGGAACCCTGCCCGACGAGCGCGTCATCTGCTCCGAGCTGTCGGAAATCGTTCGTGAAGCCGCCGCGGTCGGCATCAGGCCGCCCGCCCTTATCCTTGTAGGAGAGGTCGTTCGTCTGCGGGAACAGCTGACGGCGGCGCTGGAGGCGAGGGTCTCATCATGACACGCATCGACCAGGCGGCGTTAGAGCAGGCGGCCTTCGCGGCGCGCGAAGAAGGAATCGACCGCGAACCCGGGAGGCTCATTCGCTGGGCCCACGACCTGCTCGGCGAGAACCTGATGATGAGCACCGCCTTCGGCAAGAGCGGCATGTGCATCCTCCACATGGTGAAGGACGTCTGCCCCGAACTGCCAGTCTACTTCATCGATACCGGCTTCCACTTCAAGGAGACCCTCACGTTCCTCGACGAGCTCAGGGACCTGTGGAAGGTCAACCTCGTGGCCAGGAAGCCGACCCTCTTCGGAGTCGAGTTCGTCAAAAAATTCGGCGAGAAGCTCTACGAGACCGACCCCGACCTCTGCTGCCATAAGAACAAGGTTGAGCCCTTCCGGGAACTCTTCGGCGAGGAGGGCGAATACCAGGCCTGGATCGCCGGGGTGCGCCGCGACCAGTCCTCGACGCGGGCGCAGGCGGAGGGAATCGAGCTCATGGGCGGTAACCTGGTCAAGATCCAGCCGCTGGCCTTCTGGACCAAGGATCTCGTCGACGAATACACGCAGAAGCACGACCTCCCCCAGCACCCGCTCTTCTCCATGGGCTACAACAGCATCGGCTGCGAGCCCTGCACCAGCGCCTGCGGCGACTCTGACGACGAGCGCGCCGGGCGCTGGGCCGGCAAGGCCAAGACCGAGTGCGGCCTGCACACCTTCTGGCAGAACAAGGAAAA
>CAJWMA010000088.1 GCA_913042995.1 uncultured bacterium
CGGCATCGTCCTGTCCGGCATCGTCCTGTCCGGCATCGCCATCTTCCTCGGCCGAAGCCTCTTCGCCGTCCTCGGCCTCGGGGGCAGCCTCTTCGACTTCCGATTCCTCGACAGCAGCCTCCTCGGCCTCTGTCGGCTCTTCCTCAGACTCAGGAGCCGCGGGAGCGCCGCCAGTCAGGATATCTGCAGGGTCAATAAAAGGGATCTCCCTGACAAACCTCTTGGTGTTCACTCCGAGATTGTCAAAACACACCTGCTGCGGCCGTTTCGCGTTTTTGCGGCGATCATCGAAGCCAATCTGGTAAGAGCTGTAGCCATCCTGCTCTTCCGTCTTGATCTGGAGAACCGCGCAGGGGCCGGCCTGGAGAACCGTGACAGGTATCCATTTCCCATCCTCAGAGAAGATCTGGGTCATCCCGATCTTCTTACCGAGGAGCGCTTTTCTTGACTGTCTTGAGGCCGAGCCCATTGTTCTATTCTTCCAGGTAATCCATTTCGCCCGCGCCGCCTTCCTGGCGGCTGAGGCGCCGTGAACCTATGCTTTCATCTTCAAGTTGACGCCCGCAGGCATATTGATCTTGCGAAGATCTTCCATGGTCCTGGCGCTGGGCTCCAGGATCTCGATCAACCGCTTGTGGGTCCTGATCTCAAACTGCTCACGTGATTTCTTATTCACAAAAGGAGAGCGGTTTACAGTGTACCTTTCGATCCGAGTCGGCAGTGGAACCGGACCCGACACCTTCGCACCGGTTCGCTTCGCTGTCTCCACGATCTCAACGGCGGCCCCATCAAGGACCTCGTGATCATAGGCTTCCATACGGATACGGATCTTCACGGTTATCTCACAATCTGAACTACTGACGCTTCTTCTACCGCTTACATCTCAAGACGCCTACACCGACAACAGCCCTGGAACAGCTCTCGCTGTCCGCAAACAGGCTCGATGCATCGCGCCTCAAGGGAACGCACACGTTCCAACCACTGGAAAATAACGCGTTAGCGCCCTCCTCCAGCCGTCTTATATCCACTCTGACCGGGAGCCCATAAACCTTGATAGTACAACAACTAAGGATACCCCCGGACAAAGGGCGAAACCGCCGATTATAGCGACCTTGTCATCACTGTCAACAGACAATCCGCGGAAAAGAATACAGCTATTTCTGAGACCGACAGCCGTCAGTTTTATCGCAGAACAACAGCTGTAGTTCCTTTCTATATATAGCCTTACAACTTCCTCCCCGGTGCTGGGACAGGATCAAAGCTGAAATCTCTCAGCCACTTCCTTTGGGACGGCTGAATAAGATTCCGGCTGAAGGCTGATGGTGCCCCTGCCCTGGGTCAGTGACCGCAGTCTGCTGGTATAGCCAAAGGTTTCAGCAAGAGGAACAAGCCCGCGAAGAATCCGAAGCCCCTCCTCCAGGTCCACCTCCCTGATATCAGTTCGCCTCTGGTTCAAATCTGTGGAGACTGCCCCGTAGTATTCTTCAGGTACCTGGATCTCAAAACGCATCGTCGGCTCCAGCACAAAGCTCTGTGATGAATTGAGAGCATTGTCAAACGCCGCGTTGGCGGCGGTAGCAAACGCCACAGCCGAGGCCTCGCCCTGGCGAGTGCCGCCCCCGGTAACCGTAACCTGGATCCTCATCAACGGCAGCCCAAGAGTCCCGCCTGATTCAACCGCAGCCGCGAGCGACTCCACAACAGCCGAATGAAACTCAAGCGGAACATCGTCCTTAGAGAGCCTGTTGACGATCTCGCAACTCCCGGTCCCCGCGCCGGGTCCGACGTTGACCCTGACCTCGGCGTACTGGCTGCGATCTCCCAGCTTGTGGTCAAAGATCCCCTCTCCCTCGCAGGCTTCCATGATGGTCTGACGGTAAGACACCCTGGGCTTTCCAATGTTCGCTTTGACCTTGAATTCCCTCTCCAGTCTCTCCACGATAATCTCCAGGTGAAGCTCCCCCATCCCCGAGATGACCAACTGCCCGGTGTCTTTGTCCGTTTTCCAGCCGAAGGTGGGGTCCTCCCGCGCAAGCTTCTCGAGGCATTCCAGCAGCTTGTCCCTGTCTTCGGTCGAGATCGGCTCGATGGCCATCGTGATGACCCGCTCAGGGAAAACCGGAGGCTCTAGCGCGATGGCGTTGGCTGGATCGGAAATCGTATCGCCGGTCGATGTGTGACGGAAGCCAACGACCGCCAATATACTGCCGGCCGCCGCCTCATCCAGTTGCTCTCGATGGTTGGCGTGCATCAGGTAGAGCTTCTGGGCTCTGTCCTTTTTTCCCGTACGCGAATTGAGTACCTGGGTCCCCGCCTTCAGCTTGCCGCTATAGATTCGTATATAGACGAGGTCCCCATGAGAATCGGCGACTGTCTTGAAGGCCAGAGCGCAAAAGGGCTCCGCCGCGTTCAGGCTGCGAACGACCTCTGCTCCATTATGCGGATTCGTCCCCTCCACCGCGTCCAGGTCTCCAGGGGCCGGCAGGTAATGGCAGACTGCGTCCATCAGCGGCTGCACTCCAAGGTTACGCAAGGCCGCGCCGGCAAACACGGGAACCAGCTTCCCGAGGAGAGTACCGGTCCTGATCGCCGCCCGGAGCTCTTCCGCGGAGATCTCCCTTCCCTCGATATAGGATTCCATCAGCCCATCATCGAATTCAGCCGCAGCCTCGATGAGCTTCTCCCGGCAGGCTTCCACTTCGGCCTCCAGCTCCCCTGGAATATCTCCCTCGATCACCTTCTCACCCAGGGATTGAGAATCAAAACGAAGCGCCCGGCGCTCGACAAGATCGACCACGCCATCGAAATCCTTCTCGCTGCCGATCGGCACCTGCGCCGCGACAGCGTTGGCCCCCAGCTTCGTCTGGATGGCCTCGAGTACGCGAAAGAAATTCGACCCGACCCGGTCAAGCTTGTTAATAAAAACGAGCCGGGGAACATCGTAGGTGTCCGCCTGCCGCCAGACAGTCTCCGATTGCGCCTGGACTCCTCCTGTACCACAGAAGACTCCAACCGCCCCATCCAGGACACGAAGCGAACGCTCGACCTCGGAAGTGAAATCCACGTGCCCCGGAGTGTCTATAATGTTGATCTGGAAATCATTCCAATCGATGGTTGTCGCCGCGGCTGTAATCGTGATCCCACGGCGCTGCTCTTCAGGCATCCAGTCCATGGTGGCCGTACCCGAGTGGACCTCGCCCATCCGATGCTCTTTGTGAGAATAATAGAGCATTCGTTCCGAAACCGTCGTCTTGCCCGCATCAATGTGGGCGATGACTCCTATGTTGCGGATCGAGCGCTTGGCCATGAGAGACTCCGGGCGAACAAAAAAAAGGCTGAGTGCAAGCCGTCAAAGGCGAGCTCTCAGCCCTTAAGAATTCTATGATCGATCACCAGGCGAAGTGAGCGAAGAGCTTGTTGGCCTCTGCCATCTTGTGGGTGTTTTCACGCCACTGGATCGACGAGCCCTGCTTCTGGTATGCATCAAAAAGCTCATCGGCGAGGCTCAGCGCGACAGGCTTTCCCTTGCGCCCGCGAACATTGCCGACAATGACTCGAATTGCCAGGGCCTGCTGACGCTTCCGGCTGATTTCCATCGGCACCTGGTAGGTGGCTCCACCGACTCGCTTCGAGCGGACCTCGAGGTTCGGCTTCACGTTGTCGATCGCGCCGAGAAACACATCGAGGGGTTCCTCACCCTCCACACGCTTACCAAGCTGCTCGATCGCGGTGTAGACGATCTTCTGGGCGACCGTCTTCTTCCCATCACTCATCATCTGGTTGATGAACTTCGAAACGACCAGGTTGTCAAAAAGCGGATCCGCCTTGAGATAGCGTTCAGTCGACTTGAACTTGAACTTGGTCTTCTTTTCTTTCGTCTTCCTGGATCTTCTTGGTCTTGGCATGCTTTAGCGTCTCTCGATATCAACCACGTTTACGGCCGTACTTGGAACGGGACTGCTGGCGCCCATCGACACCAAGGGTATCGAGCGTTCCACGAATTACGTGGTAACGAACACCGGGGAGGTCCCTGACTCTCCCACCACGCACAAGGACGATATTGTGCTCCTGCAGGTTATGCCCGACACCAGGAATGTAAGCTGTGATCTCCTTGCCATTGGTAAGACGAACTCGCGCCACCTTGCGGAGGGCGGAATTCGGCTTCTTGGGAGTCATCGTTTTCACCTGGAGACAAACTCCCCTCTTCTGGGGGCAGTTGTCCAACACCGCCGACTTACTCTTGCGCTTGGCCTTCTTACGGCCCTTGCGAACAAGCTGGTTAATGGTAGGCATTCAGTTTTCCCTGTGGGATTTGGTTATTAATCGTTCAAACACTAATCGTCCAGAACCTCGGGGGAATCCGCCTCGACAGACCCGCCGGTAATTCCGGCCAACAGACTGTCTACGCTTTCCTGTGGTTCCGGCTCAACCGGGCGGGCAACGGGCTCGCCAAGTTTCTTGATACTCTGCTCAAGGTACTCCTTGAATCCGGTACCGGCCGGTACCAGATGCCCAAGGATAACGTTCTCCTTGAGGCCGACAAGGTTGTCGGTTTTACCGCTGAGAGCGGCCTCAGTCAATACTTTCGTGGTTTCCTGGAAGCTTGCAGCGGAAATAAAGCTGTCGGAATGCAGCGAGGCCTTGGTAATACCAAGCAGCTGGGGCTCAGCTGTAGCGGGTTTCCGCCCTTCCTTCAGAGTCTCGTTATTTACCTTCCTGAAGCGGAATTTGTCGATAACGGTGCCAGGAAGCAGGTCCGTATCGCCAGGATCCCCGATCTCCACGCAGCGAAGCATCTGCGAAACGATAATTTCGATATGCTTGTCGTCGATGGTCACATTCTGGGACCGATAAACTGTCTGAACCTCCCTCAGGAGGTATTGCTGCACGGATTCTTCACCCTTGATCCGGAGAATATCCGCCGGATATACGGCTCCGTCCACGAGGGAATCACCAGCCTTTACGATGTCACCGGTATGAACCCGGAAATGCTTTCCGTGTGGAATGACGTGCATCTCAGGATCGCGCCCGGACTCTTCGTTGGTCACGCTGATAACGAACTTGCCGCGCTTCTTCTCTTCCTCGAGCTTGACCACACCATCGATCTCGCTGATGACCGAGGGGTTCTTCGGCTTTCGGACCTCGAAGATTTCCGTCACTCGGGGCAGGCCACCAGTAATATCCTGGACCTTGTCCATCGCCCTGGGACTCCTGGCGAGAAGAGTACCGGGGGTAATCTTCTGACCGCCCTCGACCTCGATGTAGGCCTTCTCAGGAATCGGATAAACGGCCAGCGAATCACCGCTCTTGTCCTTGATGATAATCTGCGGGTGACATTCCCCCTTGTGCTCGATGATCAGGTAGCGGGTCTTGTCGGTGACCGTGTCCAACTCCTTCTGCATCGTGACACCTTCGATAATGTCATCGTACTCTACTATGCCATCCATCTCGGCGATGATCGGGATCATGTGAGGCTCCCAGGTCAGCACCGAACCTCCTGTCTTGACCTTGCCGCCCTCGGGCACGTGAAGAATAGCGCCCGCGGGCACCCCCGCACGCTCGAGCTCCCGGCCCTTGTCATCAATAATGATGACCTCGCCATTACGGTTGAGCACGACATCCTGCTTCTCCGCGTTGGTGACGTACTTGATATTCTCGTACTTGACCTCTCCATCATGGCGGCTCTCGAAGGATGACTCCTCGACAGCCTTGGACGCGACACCGCCGATATGGAAAGTTCGCATGGTGAGCTGAGTGCCGGGCTCGCCGATGGACTGCGCCGCGATAATTCCAACAGCCATCCCCCTCTCCACATCACGTCCCGTCGATCGGTCCATTCCGTAGCAAGTGGCGCAGACGCCAAGGGCTGTTTCGCAGGTCAGGGGAGAACGAACCATGACCTTTTCGTAGCCGAGGGCCTCGATCCGCTTGGCGATATCCTCGGTGATCAGCTGGTTTTCCGCGACAATCACCTCGTCGGTAATCACATCGACAATGCTCTTTCGCGAGACACGGCCTGTGATTGATTTCGACAGGGGAATGTCGACCTTGTCGCCCTTGTAAAGAACAGCCTTGGTAATACCCTCGAGAGTTCCACAGTCGGCCTCGGTGATAACGACATTCTGCGCGACATCCGCGAGCTTCCTGGTCAGGTAGCCGGAGTCGGCGGTCTTGAGAGCCGTATCGGCCAGTCCCTTACGGGCGCCGTGCGTCGAAGAGAAATACTCGAGAACCGAGAGCCCATTGAGGAAGCTCGACTTGATCGGAGTTTCGATGATCTCTCCGGAGGGCTTAGCCATGAGGCCGCGCATTCCGGCCAGCTGCCGAATCTGGGTAACGCTTCCTCGAGCGCCCGAATCCACCATGACGTAGATGGGATTCAGATAGGGCTCGTCTTCGCCGGTCTCAGGATCTTTACGCTCATCGTATTTCAGCGCCTGGATCAGGTCCTCGCCAATCTGCTCGGTAGCATGGGTCCAGAGGTCGATGATCTGGTTGTAGCGCTCACCCTCGGTGATCACTCCCGCCTGGTACTTTTCTTCAACCTCGTAGACAAGCTTCTGCGTAGCTTTCAAGGTTTTCTGCTTGGTGTCAGGCTCCCGCAGATCGTCCTTGGAGAAGGAGAGTCCGGCAATGGTCGCGCTCTTGAAACCCAGCTCTTTGAGATCATCCAGAAGAGCGAGGGTCGACTTGCGGCCAAGCAATTGGTAGCAGTCGTGGATAACCTGGTTGAGATTACCTTTGCTCATGTCCATATCGTAGAAGTCCATACCGGTAGGCAGGACATCGTTAAAATAGATACGGCCAACCGTGGTCTCGTAGAGACCGCTCTCCTGGTTCTCAATTCCCTGGCTGGTCCTGAAGTTCACCTCATCCCCAAGGCGCACCTTGATACGGGTGTGGAATATAACCTTGCTCTGCTGATGAGCGCGGAAGACCTCCATCTTCGAGGAAAAGACCATCCGCTCTTCATCCTTGCAGCGCACCGCGGCGGTGAGATAGTGACAGCCAAGAACGATATCCTGCGAAGGAGCGATAATCGGTCGGCCACTGGCTGGCGAGAATACGTTGTTCGTGGCGAGCATCAGGGTAGAGGCCTCGACCTGAGATTCGAGCGACAATGGCAGGTGCACGGCCATCTGGTCTCCATCGAAGTCGGCGTTGAAACCCTCGCAGACCAGCGGGTGAATCAGGATCGCGTTCCCTTCGATAAGAACAGGCTCAAAAGCCTGGATTCCCATGCGATGCAGGGTAGGCGCCCGGTTCAACAGAACGGGATGCTCATGAATAACCTCCTCGAGGATATCCCAGACCTCCTCATCCTTGCGCTCGAGCATCTTCTTGGCGCTCTTGATCGTATCTGCATGACCCAGCTCCTTCAGGCGCCGGATGATAAATGGCTGGAACAATTCGAGAGCGATCTTCTTCGGCAGTCCGCACTGGTGCAACTTGAGCTCGGGACCCACGGCAATAACCGACCGCGCCGAATAGTCAACCCGCTTACCGAGCAGGTTCTCGCGGAAGCGGCCCTGCTTACCCTTGATCATGTCGGTAAGCGACTTCAGGGGCCGGTTGTTCGAACCCAGCACCGGGCGCCGACACCGATTGTTATCGAAGAGGGCGTCGACGGAATGCTGCAGCATGCGCTTCTCGTTACGAATAATCACATCAGGCGCATTCAGGTCGAGAAGCTTCTTGAGCCGGTTATTCCTGTTGATCAGGCGCCTGTAGAGATCGTTCAGGTCAGAGGTGGCGAAGTTGCCGCTCTCCAGCAGGACCAGGGGCCGCAGATCAGGCGGGATGACCGGAACGACATCCAGAATCATCCACTCCGCCTTATTGCCGGAATCGAGGATGGACTTGACGATCTTGAGCCGCTTGATGAGGTCCTTCGTCTTCTGCTTGCTCTTGGTGGTTCTCAGCTCGGCCTTGAGCTCCTCGGTGAGCTTCTCGAGATCGATGGCGAGAACGAGCTTCCGCACAGCCTCGGCGCCGGTGTCGGCCTCGAAGGAGTCGCCGTACTTCTCCCGGCAATAGGTGTACTCCTCCTCGGTGAGAAGCTGGTTGCGCTTGAGCTGGGCATCTCCCGGATCGATAACAACGTAATCCTGGTAGTAGATGATCCTCTCCATCGAGGCTGTCTTCATAGCCAGGAGATTTCCAAGGCGCGAAGGAGTGGCCTTGAAGAACCAGATATGCACACAGGGAGCGGCAAGATTGATATGCCCCATCCTCTCGCGGCGGACCCTGGAGTGAGTGATCTTGATTCCACAACGGTCGCAGATAATACCGCGGTGCTTGATCCCTTTGTACTTCCCGCAGAAGCACTCCCAGTCACGCTCCGGCCCGAAGATTCTCTCGCAGAACAGACCATCCTTCTCGGGACGATAGGTACGATAGTTGATCGTTTCGGGCTTCTTCACCTCACCATAGGACCAGGACAGGATGTCGTTGGGTGAAGCGAGCCGGATAGATACCGAACCGTAGTCATTAACCTTCTCGTAGATTGAATCCACTTTCGAAGATCTCCTGTTTTTATTCGTTAAAGGTTTTCTTGTCTCTGTAAACGATACGCGCCCGGACGACTGCCTGCCTAATTCTCATTCGGCATGGCTGCGGGTGAGGGAGATCCGTCCCGTCTCTTATGAAGCTCCAGGCAGAACCCCAGTCCCTTGATCTCATGGGTTAATACATTGAAAGACACAGGCGTTCCCGGCTCGAGGGTGTTCTCACCCTTGACCATGGATTCATAGATCTTCGCCCGGCCATCCACATCGTCAGATTTCACCGTCAGGAGTTCCTGGAGAATGTTGGCCGCGCCATAGGCTTCGAGCGCCCAGACCTCCATCTCGCCGAAACGCTGACCGCCGAACCTCGCCTTTCCACCCAGCGGCTGCTGGGTAATAAGCGAATAGGGCCCGGTGGCGCGCGCGTGGATCTTGTCATCCACGAGGTGGTGCAGCTTCAGCATGTAGAGGTAACCAACCGTAACCTGCTGCTCAAGCGCCTCACCCGTACGGCCATCATAGAGAGTCAGCTTGCCAGTATCCGGATACCCGGCCTCCACCAGGTTCTCCTTGATCTCCGCCTCGGTACATCCATCGAAGACCGGGGTCTTCGCCCGGAAGCCCAGCTTACTGGCCGCGAGGCCGAGGTGGGTCTCAAGAATCTGGCCCAGGTTCATACGAGAGGGAACGCCCAGCGGGTTCAGCAGCATGCTGACAGTAGTTCCATCCTCGAGGTAGGGCATATCCTCCTCGGGAAGAATCTTGGCGATCACACCCTTGTTTCCATGCCGTCCGGCAACCTTGTCCCCAACCGCCATGTTCCTCTTGGTTGCGACAAAGACCTTCACCATCTCGAGAACACCCGGGGACAGCTCATCTCCCCTGGTGAACTTATTCACCAGGCGGCTCTTGCGGTCCTCGATCACCTCCATGCGGGCAAAGTGCTCCTGGAGACATTCCTTGAGAGCCTTGATTTTCTCAGTAGTCCTGCCCTTGGTGAAGTTCTCAAGTCGAAGGATCATCTTGACAGAAGCAACGCTGTCGAGATCCACCAGGTCCTCGGCGTTCAGGATCTTCCTGTCATCGCCAACCGGCTTCTTGCCGAGGATCCCATGCAGCTCTTCCAGGCAGCTGCTCACCTCCGCGATCAGCTCCTCCCTGGCCTCCGCCTCGGCAGCCTTCGCGTTATCCCTGTCCTGCTTGCGATCCTCATCGCTTGTCAGGGATTTGCGCTGGAAACGCTTGGCGCCGATCACCACGCCCTCTACACCCGAGGTGACCTCGAGCGAGTCGTTTTTCACGTCCTCACCGGCACGACCAAAGATCGCGTGGAGGAGCTTCTCCTCGGGCGAAAGCTCGCTCTTGGATTTTGGGACGACCTTGCCGACCAGGATATCGCCCTGCCTGACATGCGTTCCAATCCGCACAATGCCATCCTCGTCGAGATTCCTGAGAGCCCGTTCGGAAACATTCGGAATCTCCCGGGTAAACTCCTCGCGGCCAAGCTTGGTCTCACGAATCTCAATCTCGAACTCGTCAAGGTGAATCGAAGTGTAGACGTCATCCTTGACCAGCTTCTCGCTGATGAGAACCGCATCCTCAAAGTTGTAGCCATCCCAGGTCATGAAACCGACCAGCACGTTGGCGCCAAGGGCGAGTTCACCCTCCTTGGTCGCCGCGCCGTCGGCGATGACATCGCCCGCCTTGACCTTGTCGCCGACATGGACTACGGGACGCTGATTGAGACAGGTTCTCTCATTGAGTCCCTGGAATTTCCTCAGCTGAACAGGATCAGAGTCTCCGATAGTGATCTGCTTGGCATCGACATGCTTGACGGTACCCGTCTTCGGCGCCCGAACAACCATGCCGGAGAACCTGGCCACCTCGCTCTCCATCCCGGTCCCCACCAGGGGAGCCTGGACCTTCAGCAGAGGAACAGCCTGGCGCATCATGTTCGAACCCATGAGCGCGCGGTTGGCATCGTCATTCTCGAGGAAGGGAATCAGCGACGCCGAGACCCCCACCATCTGCCGGGGAGAAACATCGATAAACTCTACATCCTTGACGCTGATGAGCTTGAATTCACCATTACGGCGGGCCAGGGCCATATCTCCTACAAGCTTGCCGGAGGAGTCGACCTCGGCGTCGGCGGGAGCCAGCCAGCGGTCCTCCTCCTGGTCCGCGCGAAGATAGACGGCGCTCTTGTCCGACACCTTCCCCTTGCTGACCTTGAGGTAGGGTGTCGTCAGGAAACCGTACTCATCCATTTTCGAGTAAACGCTCAGAGAAGAGATCAACCCGATGTTGGTTCCCTCGGGCGTCTCGATCGGACAAATCCTTCCGTAGTGAGAGATGTGAACATCCCTCACCTCGAAGCCGGCGCGCTTCCGGTTCAGCCCCCCGGGTCCCAGGGCGCTGAGACGTCTCTCGTGGGTGAGCTGGGAAAGAGGGTTGGTCTGGTCAACTACCTGCGAAAGCTCACCGCGGCCGAAGAAGAAATCAATCGCGCTGGAGATCGTCTTTGAATTGATCAGGCTGCGAGGCGTCAGGGCGTCCTTTTCCATCATACTCATGCGCTCCTGGACGGTGCGCTTGAGCTTCAGGAACCCCTTCCTGAACTCTTCGCCGGCAAGCTCGCCGATGGTCCGCACGCGACGATTGCCGAGGTGATCGATATCATCGATCAGCCCGCCTCCGGACCGCAGAGTGAGGATGTACTGGATCGAATTGATGAGATCCTCCTGCTTGAGGGTCATCTCGGTCTCGGGAACCTTCTGTTTGAACTTCCTGTTAATCCGAAAACGTCCAACACGGCCCAGACGATACTTCTGGGAGTTGAAGAACTTGTCGTGGAAGAGCTCCTTGGCCTTGGTCAACTGGGCCGGGTTGCCTGGACGCAGACGCTGATAGATACGGATCAGGGCGTCCTCATGGTTCTTGGCGAGATCATCGCGAAGACTGTTGAGAATCAGCGGATCCTGAACATCAGCTATGATACTGATGGAGCGGGGCTTGCCGCCGACCTCACGTTTCTCCTTATCGTTGAGGAGTGATTCGGCGATCGTCTCGGTGATCTCTTCACAGGCGTTAACGATAACCGTGCCGGTTGATTCCTCGACAATATCCTCAGCGCATACGCTCCCGATGACCTTCTCCACCCATTTCTCGCCAACGAGCTTGAGCTTCTTGACCTTGTAGAAGAGCTCCAGAATCTGGCGGTCAGTTGAATACTCCTCGGCCATGGCACGAAGCAGACAGGTCGAGGAAAACTTGCCGCTCTGATCGATCCTGACGGTCAGGGCATCTTTCTTGCTGACATTCAACTCGATCCAGCTGCCGCGCTCGGGGATCACCCGGCAGGAATGAAGACGCCTCTCACCCGCATGAATCTCTTCAGAGAAGTCGACGCCTGGAGAGCGATGAAGCTGACTGACAATGACACGCTCGGCGCCATTGACGATAAACTCTCCCCCGCCGATCATCTTTGGAATCTCACCGAGGTAGACCTCTTCCTCGATGGGTTCTTCCTTTTCGAGACGAAGGCGAATCTTGAAAGGAAGTCCGAAGGTCAGGCGAAGATCCCTGCACTCGGATTCCTCGTAGCGCGGTCTGCCAAGCTCGTAGCCGACATACTCGAGCGACATGCTCCCATCGTAGCTGGGAATCGGAAATATCTCGCGCAGGATCGCTTCGAGCCCGAAGTTGTCCCTGTCGGTGTAGTGCTTTCCTGCCTGCAGAAAATCGCGGTAAGCGTTGACTTGCAGCTCCATGAGGTTGGGGACGTCAATTGCATCCCTCCTACTGCCAAAGGTCTTCGCAGGTAATACGGTCATCCCAATAAAACTCCCAGGAAGGGGCCTAAAATCACATCGACATAAAAGGAAAGACGATCCGCCGCCAGGGAACCCGTAAGGATCCGGCCGACCCGCAAATCACCTTGGCTATCTTTCATGCCAGAGGCTTGAATAATCCGCTCTCTCCACCGACATCAGCCAGGGAGCACATCGCGCGCAGAATCGTCTCGAAGACGTAGAGCGTAAACGTCTCCGAGAACAAACGACTTGCCGCTTCTAGCTCCCGACCGGAAAGGAAGGCCAGGGGACGGACTCTGAATCGCCGCTCCCCGCTCAATTGAGCACTTTGCTCTTAGTCACATCGTCATCGGCCCAGCCGGGAAGAACCCGGCTGATCCGCACAGAAGAAATCAACAGCCTCAGGCCAGCTCGACTTCCGCGCCAGCGGCTTCCAGCTGTTCCTTCAACTGCTCAGCTTCATCCTTCGCTACGCCTTCCTTCACAGGCTGGGGCGTATCGTCGACAAGAGCCTTGGCTTCCTTGAGTCCCAGGCTGGTGATCCCTCGGACCTCCTTGATAACCTGGATCTTCTTGGCGCCGGGACTCTTGAGGATGACATCGAAGGTCGACTTCTCTTCCGCAGCAGCCTCGCCGCCGGCAGGACCGGCAACAACAGCGGCAGCCGCAGCAGGCTCAATACCTTTATCCTTGAGGGCATCCTGGAGTTCAAGAACCTCCATGACGGTC
>CAJWMA010000089.1 GCA_913042995.1 uncultured bacterium
AGCGGGGCGAAAATCCTGCGTTCGCTGGCTGGGCATGTTGGACCCGTCCTGGCGGTTGACTGGCTGCCCGTGGCAAGGAAGCTGGCCTCCGCTGGAAAGGATGGAATGGTTCGCCTCTGGGATTCTGACAGGGGGAAAGAGCTCTACAAGCTCGCCGGCCACGAAGGGGATGTGCTCTCGCTGTCTTTCTCACGAGATGGGAAGCAGCTGGTCTCCGGCGGCGCTGACAAGACCCTGCGGATCTGGGCCGTCGAGAGCGGCAAGGCCTTGGGCCAGTTCACCCACTCGATGCCTGTGCGCGCGGTGGCGGCCGCTCCCGGCGGGCAATATTACGCCGCGGCGCAAGGCAATCACCTGGCGGCCTGGAAGCGTCCTTCGGCGGTGGCGGTGAGAACCCTCACCGGGCACGGAGGCTTTGTCCACGCGGTCAGGTTCTCTCCTGATGGAAAAATAATTGCTTCGGCCGGCCAGGACAAGTCGATTCGAACCTGGAGCGCTGTCGACGGAGCCGCGCGGCTGACAATCAAGGCCCATGATTCGACCGTTTATGCCCTGGCCTTCAGTCCCGATGGGCAGCAATTATGCTCGGGGAGTTTTGACAAGACCATCAAGCTCTGGAACGCGGTGAATGGCATCGAGGTCGGTCGGTTTATGGGGCATAAGGAGGGAGTCTTCTGCCTCAGCTTCTCCGCTGATGGACAGCATCTCTTCTCGGGAAGCTCAGATCTCACCGTCAGGCGCTGGGAGGTGAAAAACGGCAAGGAGCTCTCCGTCTACGAGGGCCACGGCGGCTGGGTTACCGGGCTCGGATTGCGGCCATCAGGCACCCAGCTGATCTCAGCCGATTACAGCGGCACCCTGCTTACCTGGAATGTTGCCGATGGCAGGATCCTGGCTCGGCGCAGGGCGAGGCCGGTTATCTATGGCCTCGCGGTCTTCGCCGATGGGAAGAAGCTGGTGACCGCCAACCCCGAAAACACCGCCCTCCTGTTGGACCAGTAGAGGGGGGGGAGGTCTCCCGGGATTCAGCTCAGGAGAGCACCCGGTCTTCACGGCCCTTTGAAGGTTGGGGCTCGGAGCATTCCTCCAGGATCCGTCTGGTGATAGAGGACGGGTCAAGCCCGCAGTCCTCGAGCAGCCGTCCCCTGGGGCCGAAGGTGATGAACTCGTCAGGGATGCCAAGCCGGAGGACCCTGGTAAAGTCGAGGTTCGCATCGGCGACGGCTTCGGCCACGGCGCTGCCGAATCCGCCCATGAGCACATGCTCCTCAATCGTGACCAGGGTATGGTGATTTTCCGCCAGGCTCTTCAACATCTCGACATCGAGGGGTTTCGTGAAGCGGGCGTTGACCAGGGTCGCATTGATTCCATTCTTGGAGAGCTCATCGAGAGCCTGCCAGGCGTTCTCCACCATCGATCCGTAGGCGAAGAGCGCAACGCCTTCGCCTTCAACCATTCGCTCGGCCTTGCCGAGCTGGAGTTCCTGCCGGATAATCGAGGGAAACTCGGGGACGGTCGCCTTGGGATAACGAATCGTTATCGGCGTGGTGGTCTGGTCAATGGCGAACTGGAGCATGACCTCGAGTTCTTCCGCATCCCGGGGCGCCATGAGGACCATGCCCGGCACGCAGCGCATGAAGGCGATGTCGAAGACCCCATGGTGGGTCCATCCGTCCTCGCCGGTCAGGCCGGCTCTGTCGAGGCAGAAGACGACAGAGTTGTCCTGGATGCAGACATCGTGGATGACCTGGTCATAGGCGCGTTGGCAGAAGGTGGAGTAGACGGCGTAGACTGGACGCAGGCCTCCAAAGGCGAGCCCCGACCCGAAGCCGGCGCCGTGCTGTTCACAGATGCCGACGTCAAAATAGCGATCGGGAAATTGCTCAGCAAATTTCAAGAGCCCCGTACCATCGGGCATCCCCGCGGTGATGGTGCAGACCCGGCTGTCCTTGAGGCCGAGCTCGACAATGGCTTCCTTGAAAACAGCGGAGTAGCCGGGCCGTTTCTTGACGTTCCCAGCGCTCTCGGGCGCGTCCTCTTCCGGCTTTTTTGGAAGGAAGCCTTTTAGAGCGTGGTATTTGATGGGGTCCGCCTCCGCCGCTTCGAAGCCCTGTCCCTTCTTGGTGTCAAGGTGCAGGAGCACCGGCTCCTGGATGTTCTTGAGGTCTTCAAAGGTTTGGATCAGGCCGCCGAGGTCATGGCCGTCTACCGGCCCGTAGTAGCGGTAGCCCAGCTCACGGAAGAGGGTGCCGGGCAGAAGATTGTCCCGAAAGCGGTCGTGGACCTCTCCAAGAACCTCCTCGATGTGTTTGCCGACCACGGGAATCTTGGCGAGCGCCGTGCGAAGATCGCGCTTGATGTCCTGGTAGGCGGGCTTGGTTCTGACCTTCGTGAGATAGGCGGAGAGCGCGCCGACCGCCTTGTTGATCGACATATTGTTGTCGTTGAGAATGACCAGCATGTTCTGCCTGTTCACCCCGCCGTGGTTCAGGGCTTCGAAGGTCATTCCCGATGCCGCGGCTGAATCGCCGACAACGGCTATGGTTTTATTTTCACCTTTGCCCTGCAGGCTGTCCGCGGTGCCGGCCCCAAGGGCCAGGGAGCAGGCGGTTCCCGCGTGCCCGGCGTCGAACAGATCGAAGATGCTTTCGCGGTGGTTGGTGAACCCGCAGATACCACCGTAGGTTCGTATCAACTCAAACCGGTCCTTGCGGCCGGTTACCAGCTTGTGGGGATAGGTCTGGTGGCTTGTATCCCAGACCAGGCGGTCATTTGGAACGTCAAAGACCTTGTGCAGAGCCAGGGTCAGTTCGACCGATCCGAGGTTGGAGGCCAGGTGGCCCCCGTTGCGGTCCACGATCTCAAGCACGCGCTCTCGGATCTCCCGGCCGAGCTGTTCCAGCTCTTCCAGCGACAGAGGTTTGAGATCCTGAGGGTGATTGACTTTAGAGAGTATTTCGGTCATGAGCGGGCGGAGCGACTCTTTCACTCTGTAAGAGCCGGGCCATCGTTATTACATGTAAAAGGTGACAAGCGAGCATCTTCACGAGTGCCATGAGTGAAGTAAAGATTATTCTTCTCGGGGCTTGAGACTGTTGTATTAGAAGACTTTACGACATCCGCCACATCACCGGCCGCCAGGGTTTCGAGTCGCAAAAGAGGCCGATTTCCATCTTTCGCCCGGGGCTCTGATTCCTGCACAATGATCTGTCTGGCGAGTCATTAGTTTTCCGTACGTCTTCCGTTTCACCGCCTGTTTTTCTGGCAGGAAGGAATCATGAAAATCTACCCCGGCATCTTCCTCGCTCTCGTCCTGCTTCAACCGGTGAGCGCCGAGGAGCTCCTCGATGCAGTCCAGGGCGTCAAGAGAGTGGCGGATGGATGTAAGTTTACCGAGGGTCCGGCGAGTAGTCCGAGCGGCGAGCTCTATTTCTCTGACATTGAGAACAACCGTATCATGAGGCTGGAGAGGTCCGGTTTGGTCCGGGAGTTCCGACGCCCGAGCGGCCGGTCGAACGGGATTGTTTTCGATCACGAGGGGCGGCTTGTCATGTGCCAGGGCGCCGGTCCGGGCGGGGGCCGAAGAGTGGTCCGGCTGGAGAAGGACGGCAGCGAGACGGTTCTTGCGGCCAGCTACGGCGGCAAAAAATTTATCGCGCCAAACGATCTCTGCATTGATCGGAAGGGCCGGATTTATTTTACCGACCCTTACTACGGCCCGCCCGCTGAGAAATCTCAGCCTTCCAGCGGGGTCTATCTCATCGATGATACGGGAAAGGTCCGCCTGCTGCTCAAGGATCTGCTCAAGCCCAACGGGATTGTAATCAGCCTCGACAATAGCCACCTCTATGTCTCCGACCGCGGCACCCAGAAGCTTCATCGTTACCGGGTGGGAGTGGATGGAGGGCTCTCCGGGCGTTCAACCATCTATGATTTTTCCCCCGACCGGGGAATCGATGGCATGTGCCTGGACTCCGCCGGAAACATTTTTGGAGCCGCCGGCAAGGAGAAGACCACCGGGCTGTTCGTGATCAGTCCGAAGGGCAAGCTGTTGTTGCACAAGCCCATGCCCGAATTCTCCACCAACGTCACCTTTGGCGGCGCAGATGGAAAGGATCTCTACCTCACCGCGACCAGCGGAGTTTATCGAATGAGGGTCCGCCGCAGGGGTGTCGTCTGGCCTGCGAAAGAATCCAGGGAACCTCGCGCTGCCGGAGATTAGGCGCCGGGCGGGTTCTCGACAGCCTGCCGGGCGAGCGTTTCTTCCTGCAGTTGATAGAGTGATTTGTCGCCATCCAGGCGGGGGAGCAGGGGCGGCGGGCCGGCGAGCCGGGCGGACCGAGCCGGCCGGCCGCGCAGGAGCCGCGCTTTTTCCTCTGTGACCGCTGCCCGCGGGCTGTACAGGATCGGCACGGCATCGCAGGCTCGGTATTCGAAGATGAGTGTCCGCCGGCCATCTCTTGAGCGGTTTGGAAGCGAGCTGTGCGGAAGGAGGCAATGCATGAGGATGACGCTGCCCGCAGGGGCAGGCAGCGGCCTGGCCGGCGCGGCCCGGCTCGTGAAGGCCTCATCCGTGATCAAGCCCGAGAATTGGCCGGCTTCATCATGATGGTCAAGGTAGGCATGGTGAAGCGCGGGGATGACCTGGAGACAGCCGTTTTCAATGCTGGCGTCATCCAGATAGACCAGGGCGGTTACAAGGTCGTCATTGGTGTGTGGGAAGTAGGCGAGATCCTGGTGCCATTCGACTGCGGAGCCGACCCGTGGGGGCTTCATGTTGAGCTTGGAGTGGTGCAGGCTGATATCAGGCCCGATCAGGCACTCGACGGCATCCAGGATTCGCGTGTCGCTGCAGAGCTTGCGAAACACCTGGTGACGTTCACAGGGGTCGTAGATCCTTCGGGCCACGGCCTTTCCATCGACCTCTTCCGGTTCCAGCTCCAGGATGGAGGTGTCGCCGCTCTCGACAGCTCCGGCGACGATGGAGTCGATGGTCTCGTGGAGCCGGCCCAGGGTCGATGCGTCCAGCAGGGAGGGCAGGAGTGTGACGCCATCGCGCCGGTATTCCTCGATCTGATCAGGGCTCAGGGGGGACTCTGCCATCTTGGTCGTGGGTTGAGGTTTTACCGGGTCAGGGGAACGGGATCGTTCAGCTCTCTTTGAAGAAGGCCTCTACACGGTCGGCGACATAGCGGACCTCTTCCTCTTCCAGCTCGGCAAAGACGGGGATTGAGAGAACCTCCCCGGCAAGCTTCTCGGAGATGGGCAGATCTCCCGTTTCTCCTCCCAGCGAACTGAAGCATCCCTGGAGGTGCAAGGGGACAGGATAGTAGATCTCCGATGCGACGGTATTCGCAGCCAGGAAGTCACGCAGAGCTTCACGGGTCGCTCCGTCTTCGCAACGCAGGGTGTATTGATTGTAGATGTGCCTCGATGGCGAGGCCTCCGGCAATCGAAGCGGAGGGCTGGCGCCCGAGGTGAGCCCTGCGGCCTCCAGCAGGCTCGTGTAGGCGGCGGCATTCTCCGCGCGTCGCAGAGATGATGCATCGAGACGGCGAAGGCGCGGTCGGATCAGCGCGGCCTGCAGGGCGTCGAGCCGGAAGTTTCCGCCGATGACGCCGTGGTGATATTTGGGCGCGCCTCCGTGGACACGCAGGATGCGGATCTTTTCGGCAAGCTCCGCATCGTTGCAGGTGACGAGCCCGCCATCGCCGCAGGCGCCGAGATTCTTGGTAGGAAAGAAGGAGAAGCAGCCCATCTCGCCCATCGACCCGGCCCGCCGCCCGTTGTATTCAGCCCCGATGGCCTGGGCCGCATCCTCGATTACGTGGATTCCGTGACGCCCGGCGAGTTCGAGTATCGGGTCCATATCAGCGCAGCGGCCGTAGAGATGGACCGGGATGATAGCCTTTGTGCGCTCGGTTATTTTACGTTCTATATCTTCCGGGTCGCAGTTGAAGCTGGTCTCGAGTACATCAACGAACACCGGTCGCGCGCCGGTTCTCGAGATGCATCCCGCGGTAGCGAAGAAGGTGAAGCTTGGGCAGATCACTTCATCTCCCGCTCCTATGCCCAGCGCCATGAGCGCGACCAGGAGCGCATCTGTACCGGAGGAGACTCCGATGGCATGCTCGGCGCCGCAGTAGCTCGCGCATTCCTCCTCGAGAGCTTCGACCTCGGGCCCGAGAATGAAATAGCCGCTCTTGAGAACCCGGGTAAAGGCGTCCTGCAATTCCGCCTCGAGTTCCGGGTCTAGCCTTTTTAAATCCAGCAGCGGGACGTCTCTCACAGTTACCTCGTTATTAGTTGTGTCCACGCTGAATCATCCTCGCAGGTCCGCTCGGGGCGGGGGCTTGCTTTCAATAGGAGAGATCATCCAATGCCCTTGCCCTGCGGGCAAGCCTCATTCGGAGGAAGATTGACGCCATCGGAAGTTCGGGAGGGGGCTGCCGTGGGTTTTTATCCGGCAATCTACCCTCTCCACTGTTTTATTTATTTTCCCGGGCGTATGAACCGCAGCCAGGTGGGGCAGTCTCAGTTCTCGCCCTGGAAGAGCAGGAAGATGCCGGCGACCGCGATGGCCGCGCCCAGGATCGCCCGTGCTGAGGTTCTTTGCCGGAGGACCAGAAAGGCGAGCGGGATGATAAAGATCGGGCTGGTCGAATGCATGGTGGTCGCGACCCCGATCTTGGTGTGTTCGTAGGCGTACATACAGAGCCACACCCCGAGGTAGGTACCAAAAAAACTGGCTGGAATGAGTGGGAGCCAGGTCTCGCGGTCTCGGATCGTGGCGGTCCATGCCGGGATCTTCCCGGCCGCCGCGGCTGCCAGGGTCCCGATAAAGACGGCAAGGACCATTCGGAGAAAGGTCGCCTCCAGGGCGCCAAGCCCATCCTTCATCGGACCCTTGGCGAGGGCCGCGGCGAGAGCCTGGCCGGCACAGGCAAGCAGGCCGAATCTGACACCGGCCGCGGTTGAGCCGGGGAAATGCCCCTGGGATTCATCCTGGTCAGACTTTTCCCGGATGACCCAGATGACGCCCCCGACGGTCAGGCCAACGCCGGCCCAGGCGAGCCAGGAGAGGGTCTCGCTCAGCAGGAGCCATCCGCAGAGGGCGCCGATGGGCGGCACCAGCGTTGTCACCACCAGGGTTCTGCGAGGTCCGAGGATCTGCAGGCTTCTGAAATAGCAGGTGTCTCCAAGAACCAGCCCGCTCAGGGCGCTTCCTCCAAGATAGAGCCAGGTGGCCAGGTCGGCTTCGTACACAAAGTCGAAGGCGGGGGCTTCTCCTGACAGCAGGAGCAGGGTCAGGAGCAGGAATCCACAGCTTACGCTGTTTTTGAACAGCGCGATCGCGCCGGCGGGGGCCGGGACGCGGCTGAAGATGAGGCTGGTGAGAGCCCAGCATGCGGCGGCGGCAAGACCTGCAAGCTCGCCCTTGTAGGCGCCGAAGAACTCTGTTATCGATTCAGCTCCCACCGAGATCAGCTCCCGGCGTGCTCCCGGGTCCCGCTTCGAGCAGCTCCAGGGCGGACTCGACATCGGATACGGTCCCGTAAAGCTCCAGGCATTCCTTGTAGATCAGGCGTTCTTCTTCCAGTCGGCGGAAAAATCCCAGCAGCGTGTCATAGAAGCCATCGGTGTTGACCAGGACGATGGGCTTGTCGTGATAGTCGAGCTGCTTCAGTGTGATGATCTCCAGCATCTCGTCCAGCGTTCCAAAGGCGCCCGGCAGACAGATAAAAGCTTCGGCCCGTTCTATCATGATGTTTTTGCGTTCAGCCATGTCGGCTGTAACCAGGAGCTCCTCCGCGGCCTCGAAGGCAATCTCCTCCGTGCTCAGCCGTTCCGGAATGACTCCCACGACGCGCCCGCCGCCCTGCTGCACCTCTCTCGCCAGCTCGCCCATCAGGCCAACCGAACCGCCGCCGTAGATCAGTGTATGGTCTCTTTCGACCATCAGCCGCCCAAGTTTTCTCGCGACCTCGAGATAGCGGGGGCTGGCATCGTTGCTCGATGCGCAGAAGACACAGATGGGGATTCCCATGTTCAGTCCTTTGGTTTGGGCTCAGCTTCGTTTTGGCAGCGAGAGCAGCGGGTTGGCGCGGTTTTTCAAGGGCAGAGTGACAGGCCCCCGGAGGCGATGCGATTCAAAAACGGCGGCGATCATCTCTGTCGCGCCGCGCGCATGGTATATGCTCCCGAGGGGCTGTCGGTCCTTCTCGATCGATTCTATCAGGTCTGTGACGATCGCGACGTTTCCATTACCCCGGGCCAGCCGGTCGGTATTCTTGAGGGGCTCAGCCTTGTTGATTCCCGCGCTGGTGACAGGTTTCCATCCTGAGCCGGTCCGGCCCGGCTCCCAGGACGGATCCTCGAGGATGTGGACATCCGGCAGGTAGCCCGTGTGTATCGTGATCACTCCCTTTGACCCAAGGAGGGTCAGTCCAAAACGAGATGGCCGGGCAGCCATGTTGCGATGGCTTGAGAAGAAGGCGGTGCAGCCCGCCGCCATTTCGAAGGATGCCTCGATGCCGTCGCCGGCAAGGGGGCCAATACCCTCATTGCCTTCTTCTACATCTCCCGGCCCCACCGGCCTTCCGCCCTGCGTTACCTTTGCGAAGCAGCTTCGGGCCTCACCGCCAAAGATTCGCATAAGGTCAAAGACATGGGTCCCCAGGACCCAGAGATCTTCTCCGCCGCCCCGGTGATCTTCCTTGCCTCGCCCCCGGAGTTCGAGCAACCGGCCGATTTTGCCATTCTTGATGAGTTCCTGGACCGTCTTGATCCTGGGGCTGTAGCGGGTCTGGTGAGCTATGGCGAGCTTGACGTGTTTTTCTTCGCAGGCACGGACCATGGAATCAGCCTCGGCGAGGGTCCGGCACATCGGTTTTTCGAGAAAAACACTCGCCCCATGCTCCGCGCAGGCAAGCACCATGTCGTGGTGGCAGTCAAGCCAGCGGGGGGCAACGCTGACGATGTCAGGGGTCTCCTTCGCCAGCATCTTCCTGTAATCGCCGTAGCGCGCCTTGATGCCAAGTCGGTCAGCCCTCGCCTTCAGGCCTGCTGGATTTTCATCCGCGATGCCGACAAGCTCAGCCTCCGGAACGTTTCTCCAGACTTCGTCGAGTCCGTGGCCGTAATCGCCTCTGCCGCTTCGGCCGATAATTCCGATCCGGTATTTTTTCATGTTCTCAATGCCCGCAGACCAATCCTTCAAGACATCAATATTCACCAAGTCACCACCGGCATCCACCCACTATCTGCAAGGATCTTGCGAATAAGTGTCGAGGGCTTCCGCACTTGTTATACTCGTAGCCGGATTTTTAACGAGGTTTCATGAACAACGACGACAGTGAAAAACTTATCTCCGCGCGGGGAGTCTCTTCCCGGGTCGAGGGTTTGTGCGGAGAACTGCAGGAGGAGTGTGTGCTCTTTGACCTTGCGGACCCTGTCGTTCTCGAAGAGCTTCGGGCAGATGCCCTGCGCATGGCGGCCTCGATGGATGATCCCGCCGAGGAGCCGCCAATGCTCTGGAGCGGCGTTCCCTGGCCTTGCGGCGAGGAGCCTTTGCGCAGCGACTATTGTCTCAGCATCTCGGTGGGAGGCAGCAAGATGGTGTCTCTTCTGCTGCGGGTCGAGAGCGGTGAGGTGGTCGGTCTCGGTCCCGCCGGCGAGGAGCTGCGAGGCGAAGAGCTTGAGAGTTTTGCAAAGGCCAACACCCGCGCGACTCCAAACGCCACCGATACGGCCGATGGTTTTGCCATGATCGAGAAGATCGTAGAGGCGGTCTGTGACCAGTTTAAAGACAATCTCCAGGCTCTCGCAGGCTGCGCCAATATTCTGCTGAGCTGGGGTTTCGCCGGAGCCAGCGAACGAACCGATGAGAGCCTGCTCGGGGGGCTTACTGCACGGACCACCCTGATGACGAAACAGCAGGGAGCCTTCACGGCCGAGCTCAAGGGGCGGGATCTTTGCGGGCTGTTTGCCAGGGCTTTTGAGAAGTGTCTCGGTTGGAGCCGGCCGGTGACCGTTGCCAACGATGGGATTATGGCCCTGCATTATTTTCTCGCTCCGAGCAGGCGTAACAATTACTCCCAGGTCGGTCTCTTCATCAACGGCACAGGGTGCAATTTTTCCCTGGCGGAGCCGTACGCGGTGCGCCCCGAGGGTATCGTCAGCGCTGAAGGGGAGCGGTACGAGCCGGTCCATCTCAAGGGGGATGAGGAGCCGGGGGCCGGGCAGACACGGACCAATTATTTTATAAATTACGAGATTGGCAGCATCGAGCTCGAGGCGACGAAATCACGATTCGATATCATGGAGAGCTACCCGATTCAAACTAATGCCTTGTCAGGCGGAAATGCCTTCCGGCAGCAATTCGCGGGCCTGGGCCTGGAGTATCTCGGGGAGGACCTCTTTGGCCGCCTGCTTACCAGTTATTCTGGTTGCTGGGGCGAAGAGTGCCCTGAGGGCCCACAGGTCTCTGCCCTGGCGAGCCTCGCGCCAGGCTCCAGCGCCGCATCGGCCGCGCTCCAGGAGATGTTTCCCGGCGTGGAAATGACAGCCAACGAGCTGGAGAGGTTGCTCTTTATCTGTCGCGTGATAGTCAGCCGCTCTGCGTTGCACGCCGCCTTGCTGCTGGCGGCAGTCAGCTTCAGGGTGGGCTTCGGATTTGGTGATGCGGAGTCCGGCCGGAAAGATCTTCTAGGCATGGAGGGCAGCATCTGGAGTATCGAGGGTTATCCCGAACAAGTCTTGAGCTACTGGGGCCTCTTGTGCGGCGAACGGAAGCTGAACGTCGAACTGGCCTCGGCGCCAGGTTTTAACGCCAGCCTCAGGGGACCGGCGTTTTTCGCGGCGATTCATGCTCGGAGAGCTTCCAGTTCAGATGATGCCGGTAAAACATATTAGGAAGATGTCAGGGGGCCCAATACACGCTCCTGCAAGCTCAAGACCCGCTGTATTCCGTGTTTCTGGCGTGAGGCGATTCGAGTGAGATGGAAGTCAAATCGTGTGCTATGCTTGGGTAGAGGAAAAAAGTTGAAATGAAGCGAAGGCGAGCCTTAGAATCAGGCGATCCTTCCCCTAACCCCGGTAACGGGAACATGTCTCTTCAGGGTGTCGATTCTGAAATACGGTTAGTGTTGATGAGTGTCAAGTGCCCAGAGGCCTTGAGACACACTTGATACGGGCCGATCGACTGGATTGTAAATAACGAGGAAATAACAGGTTGGACGTTCCGCATCGTGAAAAACCCAGATGCGGTTTGCTTTATTGTTACAGCAAACTTGATATTGCTGTAGTGGCGGGGCGTAAAACCTTCCTGGCCGGCGGCCGGGGTACCAGGTCTGAAATATTTGAAAGGTAAATCGAATGGCTAGCTCTGGACGTTTTGTCAGAACATTGAGTCGGGTACAGGCTGCGGGCTTGGCGTTGTTTGTCGCCATGCTTGCCCTCACCTCTGGCTGTGATACCAGGATTGGTAATGGAACGGTATCCACTTCGACATTTGAATCTCTTGCGTTGACTGAGAGTGTAGATCAGCAGGCCATCCAGGTTCTCTCTGACAAGATCGATCTTCTGAAGTCGATCTCGCCGACGACGGTTGAGGCTGTTCTGAACGAGCAGCAGGCGAACTCCTTTCCGCTCGGAACGTTGAATCTTGCCCCCGGCGGCCGCAGCTCGGTGCTCATTTTCGAAGCGAATCTTCGCGCGATCTGCTCGGTCGATCTCTGTGACACTGGCACTTGCCAGCTGACGGCTCCCAGGGTTCAGCTTCACTACAATGATGTCGGTTTTGAAGAAGAGCTTGAGGCGGCCGGTGTCGGCGAGCCTTTCCCGACCTTCAGCCAGTCGGTTCCCAGTATTCCCGTCGATGTTTCGCGCGGCGCTGGCCTTGGAGGAGATCGTTGGCTTGTCTCTTATGAGCCCCGCTCACGCAGTCTTGTCGGCATGCGAGCCCGCGATGTTGGCTATCGCAATGTCGCGAATCCCAATGATCCCGATGATTCAAACTTCGGCCGCGGCAATGGCCTGGTCATGAGCGTGATCATCAGCGGGCCTGAGATGCAGTCGCAGCTTGGCCTGGCGACCCAGCCGCGCATCACTCGAATCTTCGATCTTGGACCGGACTCGAGCCCCGGCTCGAACAAGCATCGCCTGCTTGTTTTCTTCGCTCGCGAGGTTCTTCGCGAGGTCCATGTGCTCGAGATTGAGGCCGGCGTGCGTCCTGTCAGGACCAACCTGGCGCCCGGCGGAGGCACCGAGAATGTCTGGATGCTCAACGGCGAGTTCCGGCGCTTCGGACCTGCCGAAGATCTGCCCTTCATGACGCTTGATGAGATCAAGCTTCTCACCCAGGAGGTGGATGTGGATATCGGGGGCTTCCAGCCCATCAGGGTCAATACTGATGGAAGCGCCCTGGTGTTTGATTCCGAGAGCTCCCAGTTTCTCAGGCTCAAGCCCCTCGACGAGCTGGACGTGCTGAATGTTCCCGGGAAATTCCCCGGCCAGGGTCTTGTCGAGGTGGCCGTTGAAGCCGCTGTGATTGAGGCTGAGCTCGGGTCGCGTGGAAGCGCCCTCGAGTTTACCGAGGCCTGGCCGCATCCTGTGAGCCAGGAGATTGTCCTGGTCGAGGAGCGTTCGAATACGGTTCTCGCCTACGATTACACTCTCCCGGCGGACGAGGATAACGCGCGGCAGGTGATCAACTCTATCGACATGACCTCGAATCGCAGGGATTCGAGTGGATCGCTCGCCGGCGGAGTCCTGATCAATAACGAGGAACCTATCCTGCTCAAGGCTGAGGAGGACATCCTCCAGAACAGGCTGATGTTCGATCGTGGACGGGATGAGCTGATCTCGCTCAACTATGAAACCGGAACGGTCGTGATCGTCGCCAAGCGCGCGGCCTTCACCGACATGACCGGGGTAGATCTTGCCGACATCACCTATATCAAGCATACCGGTGTCGAGCAGCCTGATGACATGCAGAGTGTCAGGGCCTGGGACAGCAGCTCGTCTTCGCTGCTCAAGGTTCTC
>CAJWMA010000090.1 GCA_913042995.1 uncultured bacterium
CTTGAGCTCGTTCTTCTGTCGGCGCCCTCCATCGATAAACCGTGACAGGAGACGATCCCACTCCCAGCCCCCTCGATGCATCTGCGGCCGGCTCTTTCTGACCGCCGCGGTGAGCGCCTCGATCTCCTCGCTGGAGTATTGCTCATAGGAGGTTCTTGGATGGCCGGCGGCGGGATCCTGCTCCTCAGCGCTGAGTGGAAGCCCGAACGTAAAACAGAGAAAGAGCCCGATCATTAACGTTGTCCAGCGCATGATGTTGGATACCTCCGAACGAAAGGTATTCCAATACCGCCCCGCCTGCAAACGCTTCGATCCCAAAAAGGCGCCTCAGGGACAGGAGCCGGAGCTCTCGCAGGCGAGCTTGTCGGCCGGATCTATGGGATCCGGTCCGCAACCATCAAAGGGAGCGGGCGGAGGCGAACCACCCAGGAAGAGATAGTTCAGCAGGTAGATCCCATCGGTCATCTGGATCGTGCCGTTGTTGTCGGCGTCGGCTGAGTCGAAGCAGCCTGGAGAATCGCCGCCGAGGAAGAGGAAGTTCAGGAGAAAGATTCCGTCGGTCAACTGGATAGTACCATTGCCATCCGGGTCTCCCCGGATGAACTCCGGCGCCGGAGCGGGAGGGGAAGCCGCGTCCTCGGCCACGGCGAGCTGCGAGATGGAGGTGAGCCCCCTGGCGGTGATGATGCGGCGTCCCCGGTTGATGGCGGCGCCGAGGTTCCGCCAGCCTCCATCGATGAACTGGAAGAGCTTGAGGTCGCTCTCGGCGACGTCCAGGCGGTCCGCGGCGGGCCAGTCAAAGGCGATCTCGAGGTCCGCCGAGCTGAACGTCGCGCCCCTCGGTTCCCAGACGGCTACCGCGTTCCTCAACCCCGGGTGCACCGAGCCATTGTCAACGGCCAGCAGAGAGCCGCCGAGGCGGCCGGCGGGATTGACAGCGTTGAAGAAGCCAAGGCTGTTGATGACGTTGACCGTCGAGTCGGTGGAGGGTTCACCCCAATTGGCCCGCGAGCCGTTCCAGTCCAGGGCGGCGAGGCTCAGCTCGCCGCCGTCCGACGCGTACCAGCCGGCGTAGTTCCCATCGTCCATTCTCACCGGCCAGTCGTTGTCATCGAGAAGACCGCCGGGGCCGAAGCTGGTGATCGCCAGCAGGCCGCCGATGGCCTCCACCCGGCCGTTGTTGCGCATGTGGCCGGCTCTTGTATCGCCGGGGTTTGCAGGCCGCGCCCTCTGCGACAGGGTGATGGTGCCCGTCCCCCGGATGATGCCCGAGCGACTGGGATTCTCATGTCGCAGGTAGAGCATGGAGCCATCGATCAGGCTGTCATTCAGCATGTTGATGATCATGCGCGAGTTGTTATTGCCGTTCTTGATCGTGTCGTTGTTGATGAAGACCCCATTGTCGAGAGTCATCTCGGCTGTCCCGCCATTGCCCATGCCGAAATGCGCGTTCGCCCCGAAGGCCTGGCTCAAGGTGGAATCGATGATGTTGATGCGGCTGTAGGTTCCCGGCCGCCCCCACCAGGAATTGGAGTGAAAGGTCAGCCGCGCGCCGTTACGAATATTCACCGTGGCGTTGGACATGTCGAAATCGCCATGGAAGCCGGTATCGCGGGTAACATCCGCTGTGCGGCCGTTGGTGATGTTGGCTCCGTTGACGCCGCTCAGATTCGGCACCTGTCCACCCGACCAGTTGCCCCCATTATGCCAGTCGGTACTGATCCGACCTGTGAAGGTCTCCGCCTGGATAGAACCACAAAACACCAGCGCCAGGGTCAACAGGTACTTATTTACCTTCCGTCGCCTTGTTCGGAAACAGTTCTCGGGATCAAGGCTGGTAAATCGACTGAATGAAGTTGTCCGACCCGTCATGGATACCTCCAGCCTGTTTGAAAGACAGCTGAAAAAACTACCGCGAATCCTACCAGCTCAGGGCGCCATTACTTTGCGCGAAGGATTCGGTTTCGAGGCCCATCTGGTTGAGCATCGAGACGAAGAGGTTACATAGTGGAACGGTGTCGTCCTTCTTGCGGGCGACGTAGCTGCCGTGCCTGAAGCCGCCGCCGGCCAGGAAGATCGGCAGGTTGCGTGGATCATGAGAGTTGGCGTTGCCGAGGTTGCTGCCGAAGAGAACCGAGCTGCTGCCAAGCAGCGTTCCCGCCCCTTCCTTCTTCGCCTTCAACTGGGCCAGGAGGCTGCCGAAACAATTCACCAGGGCGGACTCGATCTTCTTGAGCTGCTTGATCTTCGACTTGTCGCGGCCGTGATGGGACAGGTTGTGATGCTCGAGGGAGACACCGTCGACCTGGGGTACGCTGTAATGATCCTGGATCATGACGGCGACAACCCGTGAAGAATCTGTCTGCAGGATCAACGGCACCATGTTCATCAGCAGCTGGGTCCGCCCCACGAGGTTCCTCTTGTCGCGGATGTCATCTGGAGGAGGCGCCTCGACCTTCGGCTTGGGCTTCGCCATCCAGACCTGCACCTCGGCGAGCTCCTTCTCCGCCTTGCGAATCGACTCGTAGTACTCATCGAGCTGGCGATTGTCCGACCTGCTTGTTCCCCTCTGCAGCTTCTTCGCCTGCGATCTCAGGGAGTCGAGAATGCTCCGGCCATCGCTCAGCCGGCGCTTCTGCTTTTCAACCTGGCGCGCGTTTCCCTTCAGGAACATCTTCGAAAAGAGCTTCGCGGGACTCCTTTCAGCCGGCACCATCACGCCGCTGGAGGTGAAGGACTGGCTCTTCGCCGAGTTGCTGCTGATGACCACGGAGGGGAAGCGGGTTACGTAGCCCAGCTTCTCGGCCGCGTACTGATCGACGGAGATAGAATTGCGGAACCCGCCAAGCCCGGGCCCCTGCGCGGCTGTCAGCCAGGTCAGCTCGCAATTGTGCGGATCACGCCCCGTCTGACCCTCGTGCTCGAGACCCGAAAAAAGCGTAAAGTCTTTACGATGATCTTTGAGCAGATCGAGATACTCGGTTGATTCGTAGTCGACGCCGGAAGTCCGGGGCCAGAGCGAAGGTGGATGCAGTCCCAGGGTCGTGCAGATGCAGACCATTCGCTTTGGAGCGGCCGCGGGAGCGCTGCCGAGGGCGGGAGACATGGTCTCCAGGAGCGGCAGGGCGAGTGAGACGCCGGTCGCTTTCAGAAAGGTACGTCGCTTGAGTGGTTGGTGCATAGATCTTGTCCTGTCCGGAAAGCCGGACACCCACAGTATAAAGGCCGCCTACTTATTCCTGAACAACTTGCTCTGAACCAGCTTGTGAATGATCGTCCGAACCGGGTAGCCCTTTTTGCTGAGCTCCCTGGCGAGGCGCTCCACCTTCTCCCGGTCGGCAAACTGGATCTCCGCCCCGGTGGCGTAGACCAGCAACCGCGAGACCAGGTGACGGGCAACCTGGTCCTCCCGCTCGAGCAGGAGCTCCTTGTATTCGGCGATACCGGAAAAGGCCTTCCCCCCGGCCGTCACCCCGCTGGCATCGACCCTGGGTCCCTTGCCGGAAAAAATCTTTGAAAACACCCCTCCGTTTGGCGGGGTCGAGCGATAGCGTGTCCGGAATCCCCCGATCGGATCAAAACTCTCGAGGGCGAACCCGGGAGGATCTATCTCGCGATGGCACCTGTTGCAGGTCTCTTCATCGCGGTGGGCGGCGAGGATCTCGCGAATGGTCGTGTTGCCTCGCGTGTCAGGCTCAACCGTTCCGGCCGTTGGCGGCGGCGGATCGGGAGGCGTCCCCAGCAGGTTCGTCAGCACGAAATTGCCGCGCATGACCGGAGAGGTCACCGTTCCATTGGCGGTGATTTTCAGGATGCTGCCCTGGGTCAGCAGCCCTCCCCGCGGGCTTTCGGGCGGGATCTTCACCTTGCGGAAATGCTGTCCGGCGACTCCCTTGATACCATAGTGGTTCGCCAGCGGACGGTTCAGGAAGGTGAAGTCCGAATCCAGCAGGTTGCTCACGCCAAGGTTCTCCTTGATGAGAGAGGCGAAGAAGAGCTCGGTTTCCTTCCTCATCCCCTGGCCGAGGATCTCGTTGAATTCCGGATAGAGCTTCTCATCGGGGGTGGTGGCGTTGATCTCCCGCAACCTCAGCCACTGCCCGAGAAAATCCTCGACGAAGCGCATCGATTTCTGGTCATCCAGCATTCGATCGACCTGCGCCGCGAGCACCTTCGGATCGGACAGCTCGCCGGCCCTCGCGAGCTCAAAGAGCTTCTCATCCGGCAGGCTCTTCCACAGGAAGTACGACAGACGTGTGGCGAGAGAGAAGTCATCGAGCTTGCCCGGCTCGCCGCCATGAAAGAGAAACGCGGGAGAGCTAAAGAGGGCGCGCAGCGGCACCCGGAGCGCGTCGGTGAATTTGCGTCTGGCTTCGATCGCCGGGCGGGCCAGGCTGACGAGCGCCTCGGTCTCACCTTCCCGCGGGGGTCTCCTGAAGGCGAGCGGCGCGAGCCGGCCAAGGATCTCGGCCACCTGCTCGAGCGGCTTCCTCTTCAGCACAACCTCGAAGGCGCTGCGGTAGCCATCAGGACCGGCGGATTGCCGGCGTTTCAGCCAGTTCAACTCCTTGTATTCGACATCGCCAAGGAGCCGGCGGGTGCTTTGAGGCGGCCAGCTCTCAAAGAGCGGCCCCTCCACCCGAATCGTCTTCATCGCAATACCTTCGCCCTTGTACTTCTGGGCGCCGCGAATATAGACGCGCTTGGGATAGGTGAGCCCGGCCACCGATGGGTAGAGGTAATCTCCCGGCTTCAGCAGTGCCTTCACCTCGACCGTGCGCGGCTTACCGGGAATGAGGTCAAAGGCCCCGAGCAGTTGGGCGCCGCCGCCTTTCTCGCTGGTGTGGATAATCGTCAGGGTCAGGGGCTTCCTGGACTGGTAGGCGTAGGCCGCCACCTTGATGCTGTAGATCCCCGGGGCGCGGATATGGAGCCCGCTGTTATCGGACTTCAGGATATGCTCCTGGTCCACGAACACAGCGACGGCATCCTTGAGCTTCCTGGTGATACTTCCACCTCGCCTCAGCTCCCGGTCATGCCACATGTCGACATAGCTGGAGTGCCGGTAGTCAATCACCTTGGGCTTAACCTTCGGACGGCTGCGAAGATTGATGGCCGCGTCGATGGCGTAGTCAGCCGCATCGAGGTAGCTGCGGATATGGAGCGGGGAGATTCCCTGCCCGGCGCCCACCGTGTCAAAACCGCCGGAGTCGCTCTCGGCTGGCAGGATCTTCGCGAGATCCTCCCGCACCAGGAGCAGGTCGCGCATCGTGTACTCGTATTCGAGGCGCGTCAGGCGGCGGGCCGGAACACGCCCCTCCCGGCGCTGCCTGGAGAGGCTCTCTTTGAGAAGATCGCGTTTCAGCGAGTCGAGCGCCTTCGCGCGGAGCCCGGGTAAAGGCCGGGCCTTTCCCTTCGGGGGCATCTCATCAGTATCGACCCGGTCAAAAACAAGCTCCCACTTTCGAAAGGTAGCGGGATCGGAGAGATCGTAGCCAAGCTGCTCAAAATCCAGTCGCGTCTTGGTGTCGTCATCGTGACATTTAATACACGCCGCCTTGACCAGGGGCGCGACCTCGGCCTTGAAGTCCTGCCCTGAAACCTCACCGGCCGCAAAGATGCAGCAGGAAGCAATCAACAAAAATGCCGGCTTCCTGGCTCCAGGCTTATAGTCTTCTCGGTTTACCCGGGTCTGCACGGTCTGCATCTGTTTCCAGAGAACTTGTTCGCCAGCTTCAGCAACGGGGGGTCAAGCAAATCCAAAATCCATTCATTCAATGGTATCCAATTGCTGAGCGGATATTTGGACAAAATAATTCCGGGATGATTCGCAACAAACCGCAAAGGCCTGGCAATTCAACAGCCTGCATTTTAAGGCTTTATCTCCAGTGAATACAAATTCAGACAAGGTCGAAAGCCGGACGCCGGGGTTTCCGGTGGACTGGGAATTCGTTCAACAAGTCCCGGGGGTTATGCCAGACTGTCGGACTGTTGCCCGTGCGTCTCGACGCATGGTTTTCTCCAACACGGAAATCGCCTGGCCGGGCGGCCTCTTAGCCCTGGCGAAAAAGATCACACGCAAGGATACGCTGATGAAACCCCACCTTCTGTTCCTCGCCCTTTTGAGTTGTCTCACCATTCATTCGGGTTACGCCCTTGCCGAAGAGCCTGTCGATGGCCCCAAGTACAACTTCGTCTGCGCCGACTATGCCAAGGGTGAGGTCTGCCTCGTCACCGACAAGGGAGAGGTCAAGCGGGTCATCAAGACGCGGAACCCCAACGATGTCTGGTCGCTGCCCAATGGCGAGATCCTCTTTGCCTGGAGAATGGGCGTCAGCATCTACGACAAGGACGGCAAGCAGGTCTTCGAGTGGAAGTCGTCGGAAAAGCGCGATGAGATCCACACCTGCCAGGCACTCCCCAATGGCAACATCCTCATCGCCCAGAACGGTCCCGCCCGCCTGATCGAGGTTACCCGTAAGGGCAAGGTCGTCAAGGAGATCAAGGTCAAGACAAAGAAGAACGATCTGCACATGCGATTTCGGATGTGCAGAAAGCTCGATAACGGGAACTACCTGTGCATGGTGTCCTGCGACGACGAGATCAGGGAGCTTGATCCCGAGGGCAAGACCGTCCGGGTGATCAGGGATATCCCCGGGGTTCGCATGGCCAAGGCGCATGCCGTCATGCGGCTGCCCAACGGCAACACGCTCTTTTCAACCGGCGCCGGCGCCATGGCGGTCGAGGTTGACAAGGATGACAAGGTGGTCTGGAAGCTCGAACGCAAGGATCTGCCGGGGATCAAGATGGGCTTCATGACCGGGCTCAACCGGCTGGCCAACGGCAATACGATCCTCAGCTTCTACCAGGGCAGCCACCACCTCCTCGAGGTCACGCGGGAAAAGAAGCTGGTCTGGAAATACCGCCTGCCCTCGCAGAGAACCGTGGTCAGCGTCCAGGTCCTTGACCAGGAGGGCGACGCCACTAAAGGCCAGGTCTTCAAGTAAACCTTATCCACCCGGACAACAAAGGACTCCGCCATGTCTCGCCTGATACCTTTCATCCTTGCCGCGCTTGTAACCTGCGCCCTGGTCGCCCAGGCCGAACCGGTTTTCGCCCAGTCGGCCGAAAAGAACCCGGCCATCACGCCCCAGCCCCGTGTCGTCGAGTGGTGGTTCAGCCGCCAGGCCCAGAAGATCGCCGAGATGAGCAAGGGTGAGATCGACCTCCTGATGGTCGGCGACTCGATCACGAACAATTTCGACAGCATCGGCGCGCCGGTCTGGAAGAAATACTTCGAGCCGAGAAAGGCCATCAACCTGGGCTTCGGCGGCGATCGCACCAACCACGTCCTCTGGCGACTGGACCACCTGCCGAAGCTGAAGAAGGCTCCCCGGGGCGCCGTCGTCCTCATCGGCACAAACAACATCTGCTGGGGCAGTGACAAGCCCAGGCAGGCGGCCGGTGGAGTACAGGCGATCGCGCGTAAGCTCGGTGAGCTCTACCCCGAAATGAAGATCCTCGTGCTCGGAGTCTTCCCGCGCAGGCGGAAGCTCGACCATCCCCACCGAAAACAGATCATCGAGCTGAACTCCTACCTCCCCGGCCTGCTCAAGGACCTCAAGAACGTGAAGTTTCTCGACATCGGTCCGAAGTTTCTCGACGACAAGGGCTTCCTGTCAAAAGAGATGATGCCCGACACGACCCACCCGAGCGAGAAGGCCCACGAGATCTGGGCCAAAGCCATCGAGCCGGAGCTCGACCGGATGCTCGCCGACTGAATCTTACCCGGCCGGCTGCCAGACGAGGAGTTCACCCTTGCGCGAGACCGCCGCGTCACCGCTGTAGGACTCGTAGGAACCCTCGCTCTCTTCAAACGGCAGCGAGATCCCCAGCCCAGCGAGCTCCCTGGCGTAGACGCGCAGGAAGGTGGGATTGTAGCTGCAGTTGTAGGCGAAGGTCGGCAGGAGCGGGATCGGTGTCAGCGAAATGATGGTACCGCGGTTCATCCAGGCCCCGGTGCGGAGCTCGGCGCCGCCAAGGATAATGGTGCCGCCCTTCATCTCGAGGCCGGTAAAATCCTTCGCCATCCCCTTGATGACAATGGTGCCCCGCTTCATTCGCATCCCGACCTCGAGACCCGCGGAGCCCTCGACCACAATCGTACCGGCGGTCATCCCGGTGAGGGTTCCCCGGTAGGCCGCCCCGATCTGCCCGCCGGCGTTGCCGCCGACACGGATGAGGCCTCCTGACATCTCCGCCCCGATCCAGTCGGAGGCGTTACCTGTGACATCGATGGTTCCGCCCTTCATGAAGGCCCCCAGGTGCATTCCGGCGTTGCCGACAATCCTGAGCTGGCCATGGGTCATACCCCGGCCAAGCCACTTCACCCTGCTGGCGTCTCCGTGGATCTCGAGCTCCTCGCTGAGCTCTCCCTCGACCTCGAAGAACTCATCGAGACGAAGCTGGCGCTTGCCGTAGAAGATCGGAAGAGCGCGAAGCTCATCGTTGCCGAGTTTCGACACGACATCCGGCGAAAGCGCCTCGGCCTCGATGGGTACTTCGGGTTGTTCCTTGAGGGTCAGGGTGATCATCTCTCAGCCACACTCACGGATATCCGCTCCTTCAAGCCGCTCCATCTCAACGGGATAATTTTCGAAGCTCATGGTGTAGTACTGCTCGAAGAGCGGACGCAGGTATTCCTCGATGTTGTCGTCGTAGCTTGGACGCACGATGAACTCACGCCCATCGACCATCTTGCGGATATCCCCTTCCTCAACAACCACCTCCCCTCCCTTGAGCAGGTAGCGAGGATGGCCGAACATTCGCTCGCGGTCGGAGTCATCGTTGTAGAGAACGACATCCGCATCCGCGCCCACACCGAGATGCCCCTTCTGCGGCATGCCAAGCGCCCGCGCCGGGCCAGCCGAGATAATGATAGCGATTTCCGACAGCGTGTACTCCCGATCGATCCCGGGTAGATGGATCCTCTTGAGCGCCTTGTCCGGCAGCTTCTCGATGCATTCGCGCCTGAAATCGGCGTTCATCAAGAGGTGGATGATCTCCGGATAGCGCCAGAAGCAGGCTCCATTCGGATGGTCCGTGGTGAGGTAGATCCGCCACGGGTCGTTGATCAGCAGCAGCAATTCGAGCCCCACCGCCCACTGGACGGCGTTCACCATGTTGGTACCCTTGTAGGTGTAGGGAACGACTCCGCACCCTGTCTCGTTCTCCACATCCAGGTTGCCCCACTTGCGCCCGGTAAGCTGGTAGAGCAGGTGCTGCCAGGGACCGTCGGCTGTGATGGTTACCGAGTCGCCAAAGAGGATCGCGCCGGCATCGGCCGTGAGGTTCGGCTGCTCGTTGAAAAACTCGGCAAGCCTCACCGATTCAGAACGCAAGGTGTCCCAGTCGTCGCCGCCGTAGGAGTGGAACTGCAGATGCGCCATGTGCGCGCGATGTCCATCGAGAACCTTCATAGTCTCGATCGTTGTATCGATGTTGCCCGGCGCGCCGAGATTATTGCAATGAAGGTGCATCGGGTGCGGAAGCTCGAGCTCATCGACCATCGCCGCCATGCTCGAGATGATCTTCGCGGGCGTTACCTTGCTGTAACCCGGCACCGGCTCGGAAAGAATCTTGGCGTCTTTACCCCACTTCCAGGCCGTGACCCCGCCTGGATTGACCGCCTTGACCCCGTAACCCTTCGCCGCCCAGAGGTGCCAGGCGAGGAGATGTTTCGCGCGCTCTGTCTCCCCCTCTTCGAGAAGGTCTAGAATCAGCTCGTTGTTGGCCATAAGAACGCAGCAGGACTTGTCGACCAGCGGCGTGTCCCGAAGCTCTTCGTGGGTGTGCCGAGCCGACAGCACCGGCACCGCGGCCTCGTTGACCGTGGTGTACCCAAGCCCGGCGTAGAGATAGCCGGTCGCGAAGGTGCTGGGCGTGGTCCCCCCGACACCCGCCCGAAGCTCCGGCGAATGAGTGAACTTGGCTGCATTTCGATGATTCTCAGGGGTCATCGCCCTGGCGAAATTGAGCGCCCCGCCGGCTACGTGCGTGTGAACATCCACCCCGCCGGGAAAGACGACCATGCCGGCCGCGTCGATCGTGCGAACGTCAGCTCCCGTGACCTCCTCGACGATTCGTCCCCCTGAGATGCAGACATCCCGAACCTCGCCGTCCACCTCGTTGGCCGGATCGTAGACCCTCCCGCCCGTTATTCGCAGCATGAGTTCCGCGCGCTCCTCATCGCTGTTGTTCGAGGACACCTCATGCGCAAGGTACCTCCTTGTAGGAGGCCGGCGTCCAGGCAGGCTTCTCCTTGACCTTTTCGAGAATGCGGTGGACCACCTCCTCGTCGGTGGGGTAGGGCGATTCGAGAATCGGCTTGAGGGGAAGCGGGATCTCGTCCATTCGATAGACCGTACCCGGCGCGCTGATGCCCGTGGTCGCGGTCGTGATGTGAACCCGGGCCAGGCGGCTGGTGTGCGTAACCTTTGGATCCAGGACGATGGTCGGGGTTCTCGCGAGGTGATCGATGGCCGGCTGCGGCATCGTCGCGCCCGGATCGGCGCCCAGGACCAGCGTGGCATCGTTGTCTCCTCGAACCAGCACGTCGATCGTAGAGAACTCCCCGGGGTTGAAACGCGGATAGCCGCGCGACATGCTGACCCCGAACGGAAAACCGGTTGTCCAGCGCATGACGACGTCCGCCCCGGTGACGTTCCCATGGCCGCGCATCGGCATGGAAACGAACTTGGTATAGGCGTTCAGCTCAGCCACGAGGGCGAGGGCCGCCGCCGAGTTCATGTGCTTGCCGCGCGTCATCGACAGGCCCATTCCGAAAAAGAGCACGCCGAAGCGGGCGTTCTTCATCCGGTCGACGAAATCCTGCAGCTGCTCAAGCGTCAGTCCTGTCTCCGCGACGCGGGCCGCGTCGACCGGCTGGTTCTTGACCAGGGCGCGCAGCGTGGTGATGACCTCAAAATCCTTGCCCGGCTTTACCTGCAGGAGTATATCCGCGTGCTTCGCGCTGGGAGTTTCACGGACATCTACGAGCACCATCGTCCGGCCCTTGCGGCCCTCGGGTACGTGCTTGCCCTTGGGAATCAGGGTGTACCTGGAGAAATGCAGGGGATGACAATCAGCCGGGTTGCCTCCCCAGTAGATGATGAAATCCGCCCGGTTCTTGACCTCACCCAGGGTGCACGTGACCTTGCCGCCCAACTGGGCAGCCACCTCGGTGGGACCGTGTCACAAGGAGGTGTGGCTGTCAACCACGCCTCCAACCCACTCGGCCAGGGCGACCGCGTTGCGCTGCGCCTCGCAGGTGGTATTGCTCAGACCGTACACCAACGGCATGTTCGCCTGGTACAGGTGCTCGGCCGCCGCCTCCACCGCCTCATCGACCGTGGCGGGCTTGCCATCGACCAGGGCGTCAGGGTAGCAATCCTCCGCCGTGTGATTCTTGAACCAGGCCTCGCCGAGACCGCAGGCGCGCTTCGTCTTGACGATTCGATCACCCTCGGCCTGCAGGCCGATGTGGTCGCATACGCAGCCGCAGAAGGTGCAGGTGGCGTTCTCAACCGTTTTCTGGGTCATGGCTTCTTAACTTGATATCGCTCTTGTCACTCGCGCCCGGACCGGACGGCAGGATGAAGCTTCAGCCAAGCGCCCGGCCGCGGAAGCTGCCGCGAATCCGTCTCGGCATGTAGCGTCCGGTTTCAGGGTCGATGAGCTCCCAGGCCTCGAGGTCTTCCGCCGCGGGGCCCTCGTCGAGACTGTCGGGGAACTGGGCGGCTATCGCCTGGTCTGTCTCCATACGCGGCTTTGTCTTATCCATGGCTTGTTCTTCGCTCTCCCGGTTGGCGGAATCCTTCATGATTCTGTCTCCACTTCAGCTGGGGCCTCTCCAGCGGCCAGCGGCTCGATCTCTACCTCCCAGCCCTTGGAGGTGGGCATCCCCGTGCCATCGGTGCTCTGGCCCATGAGCTTGCAGGTCGGTGGACCGTAGGCGATAAATACCATCCCGGGTGGAACCTTACCTTCCTTGCCGCCGTGTTCCTGGCAGACGAAGGTCCCCTCGCCGTTTTCCGAGCGAACCCGGACGCTGGCGCCAACCGAGGCGCCGATGTCCTCGATGTCATCCGGGTGCATGATCAGCGTGGTCACCATCTCCTCGTACTCGGCGTTGTCCTTGCCGACGTTGATCTGGCGTCCCTGTTTGGTCGTTCGACCCGCGTTCATGATGAATTGCCTGGTGGCCAACGGTGTTTCCCTCTATGTCTAAGCTCTGGACCGTTTTACCAGATTATCCCGCCTAATGCCCGACTAATGACCGCCCAACGACAGCGAGGCCGTCTACCCCGCTATTCAGCTGTCGCCCATCACCTCGCGCAGGTGGAAATTGAACTTGCCGAGCTTGCCACCGTAGTTACCGGCGCCGATCGCCAGCACCCCATCCCCCGCTGCCGCCTCGATCGCCGCGCGCATCGCCCCGCTGACAGCCCCTTCATCTATCCCGTCGACGACAAGCTCATAGCAACAGTTCGCTCCCTCGACCAGTTCGGTCTCGGACCGACTTCGTTGAGTAGGGGCGAGCGCATCATTGGTCGAGGCTACCAGCTGCTCGTAGCGTGAGCCGACCTTGCTGCCGCTGCGGACCACTCCTCCAGGAAAAGGCGCGATGACGCCCGGGAGCCCGGAGACAGCCTCGCTCGCGCGACGCGCCGCATCGAGCCCCACCGACTGCGAGACCGCCTGGAGAATGATGTTGCCACCGGCGACGCCCTTCGCCACGCCGGCAGTCTCTTCTACCAGGAATTCACCGTCCATCACCGGGATCCTCCAGAACCGTCTCTCATCACGTTTCTTGCTCTTCTGGAAACCATCACCGAAATACCGAAGGTTCTTTCCAAGCGGAACCTTCTCCTCCACCTCGGCCCCCACCAGTCCATCGTAGCAGGCTGTCGTCGGGCAGGTCATCACGCACTGGCCTACCCGGTTGGGTACCGCCTTGGCCAGGCCAT
>CAJWMA010000091.1 GCA_913042995.1 uncultured bacterium
ATCTACTGCGAAACGGGCCCCGGAAATCCGGACCCCGCCATGTTCCTGGCCGATATGCCCTGCACCCTCTACTCCGAGGAGATCATCGAGGACCAGCTTGAAATGGACCTCGAGGAGTTCGGCGGCTATGTTCTCGTCACCCCGCCGCAGAACACCAGCGCCGGCGCGGTCTTCCGCAGCGAGCGGGCACTCTATGACAACGTCAAAATGGAAATCACCGTCGAGTTGCGTGACGGCGCGATCGGGCGCCCGGCTGACGGCATGACTGTCGTCGTCCTCGGAGCCGAAGATCCGCCAATGCAGCCCGGCGGCGGCGGCGGCGGAATGGCCTCGACCGGAATGGGCAGCGGGCCGACCATGATCTTTGAATTCGACGACTGGTCCTGTAACTTCGAGGACTTTGGTGACGACAACCACGTCGCCTTTGCCTGGTCCGCCACCGGCTTTAACGCCGGCGACGCGATCAATGTCGTCGATGAAACCTTTTCTCCTTTCCCGGAGCCGAGGCTTCACAACCGGGAGCCCGCCCCGGCGAGCCCCAATCGCTACAAGATGACGGTCTACGTCCAGGGCTCAACGGTCGCCTGTGACCTCGAGGCGCTCGACCAGCCCGAGTTCAACGAGAACCTCGGACGCATGTACACCTATACGATTCCTGACTTCCCCGCGGGCGGCTTTGAGGGCTACCTCGGCGTCACGGCCTCAACCGGAGGCGCGAACCAGAACCACATCCTGCACCATGCCAAGCTCTCCAACCTTCCCGAGGGCTTCTGTCTGCAGCCGCCTGGAGTCGCCATTCGTGATGTCCAGACAACCCGCACCGCGGAAGACAACTGCGGCGATTGGGCGGATGGCGACCAGTTCCCCGTCTCGCTCACCTTGCAGCAGGTCCGCGGCCAGGTTCTCAATGACATCGGAGGGGTGCTCTGCGAAGCGACAGAGACCATCGTTCTCAAAGAAAACCTTCCCCCGAACTGGGATGGCTTTGACATTTCCGATGGCGGAACCATTGACCGCGACACCGGAACCATCACCTGGGTCCTCGAAGGCGAGGACGTCGTTGACGGTAAGGTCGTCTCCTATATGTGCGAAGCCATCGACAACGGCAACCTGTCCGAGACCTTCGGCGGCAGGGTTCAGGAAGGCGAAGGAGCCGACTTTGAGCGGATTGCCTCGGCCACCGGAGGCGAATTGACTGTTCGGCTCGACTCACCCTTTGATCTCTGCGGCGGAATCACCTGCTGGAACATTCTTGGAACGTATATGCAAAGCGGAGGCGCGGCGCCCGGCCAGGACCTCATGCGCCAGGACTTCCTCACCGATGGAGACATCTCAGAGCTCGATTTCGTTTTCTTCCCCGGCGCGCAGATCGCGACCGACTACAACAACAGCTCCGCTGCCGGCGGCCTCTTCGACGACGCCAACGGCCGGAACGTTGACGGCGTCCCGACGGTGTTCGGCTGGAACGACAACGACAGCTTCATCAATCTCAACGAAATCTATGGCGGCGACCCGAACAACGTCATGGCCTACACCCAGTTCTACGTGGACAACATCTCGGGTGACGACATCGAAACCTCCATCGGCGTCTCGAGTGACGACTCCATCCAGGTGATCATCAATGGAGAAGAGGTCTGGATCAACAGCGTGGCCCGCGGCGCCGCGATGACGGCCTGCTCTCCGCAGGACATCGCCCCGGACTTCATCACCTTTCTCGATCCGATCATTCTCGAGCCCGGACTCAACAGCGTGATACTCAAGACCTTCGAGGGCGGCGGCGGCTTCGACTGCGCCTTCCGCTTCCAGGACGAATTCGGACTGGAGCTCACCGAGGACCTCGAGATCACCAAGTATCCCCCCGGCGTCTGCGCGCTCGCCCCCATCGCGGCGCGCCGCAGCGTGGCGACCGATGATACAGCCTCCATCGAGCTGTCGAGCTATCCGGCCTACGCCGCGGGCTCAACCTACGATGTGACCCTTACGCTCAGCGATGTCCGGACAGCCGGCGATTGCGACGCGGCCGAGAGTGTGGTCCTGACTGAGCGCGTTCCGCTTGGCTGGACGATCAGCAACGTCTCCGACGGCGGCACGGTCAACGACGGCCGAATCACCTGGGACCTCGAAGGCGACACCCTTGCCGAAGGAACCCGCAGCTACCAGGCGACCGCCGGGGAAGGAAACGGCGATGCCTACTTTGCCGGCAAGGTTGTCGAGTCTGGCTCGATCATCGAGTTTGCCACCACCGGTGACTCCCGGCTGGCGAACCCCTCGGACCTTGCAAACGGCGGCTTCTTCCGCAAGTGGCTCCTGCTCGGCCCCTACGCCATGCCAACCGGCTTCGGCTGGGGAGCCCAGCCCCGGGAAGAAAACATGCAGGCTGACTTCATGACTGACGGCCTGGACATCACCGAGCTTACGGTTGAGCCGGTGCCCGGCGATACGGTCGACACCGACTACGCGATCGCCATCAGCCGCGGCCTCGGCGTGGCCATGGGCGACGCCACTGACATCATCAACCCCGACCGGGTCCCGACCTGGTACCCATGGGTCGATGGCGACAGCATCGTCAACTTCGACGACTATTACGGAGGCAACCTCGACAACAACATGATGTACGCCGTCATCTACCTGAACCTGGAAGATGACATGAGCGTAGACCTTGGCGTGTCGAGTGATGACTCCATCCAGGTCCTCCTCAACGGTGAGGAAATCTGGCTCAACCGCGTTGCGCGCGGCTGGGGCGGCGACCTGGAGGTTCAGGATGTAATCTCCGGCGCGACGGTCCTCCAGCTGGATCCGCTCGAGGCCGGCCTCCACCAGATCATGGTGAAAACCTTCGAGGGCGGCGGCGGCCACGGCTTCCATCTCCGCCTCCAGGACCCGTTCACCGGTGAGCCGATTACGGAAGGCTTCAGCCTCTGCTTCTCGCCGGATATCGATGAATGTGATTCCGGCTTCGAGCCTCCGGCGCGCGAGATCTGCGGTAACGGTCTCGACGATGACGGCGATGGCGACACCGACTGCGCTGACAGCGACTGCCCGGCCTGCCCCGAAATCTGCAACAACGGAGCGGATGACGATGGCGATGGCGATGTCGACTGCGACGACACCGACTGTGCCGACGCCGGCAACTGCCAGGAGCCCGCTGGTCCGACCTTTGTGCGCGGCGATGCGAACTCCGATGGCGCCATCAACCTGACAGATGGCGTGGTGCCGCTGCTCTTCCTGTTCTCCGGCGGCGCGGCCCCGGCTTGCGGCGATGCGGCGGACACCAACGACACCGGCAGTGTCGAGATCACCGACGCGATCATCATCTTCAGCTGGCTCTTCACCGGCGGCGCCGCTCCGGCCGCGCCTTCGCCGCTGAGCCCCGGCTACTCGGCTGCCGAGTGCGCCAGTGACCCGACCGAGGATGGTCTTGGCTGCGAGCGCCCATCTCCTGTATGTCCCTGATCCGGCCATCACAGGCTGACGTTTAGCGGCCAGTTGGCGGGAATCGGCTTTCTTCTTCCCCTGGGGAGGAAGAGGCCGGTTCCCGCCTTTTTTCTCGAAGATCCATTACGCTTGTTTCATTCCGACCCAGCCCGCCCTCCGAATGAGTGCCGGCGACTGCAACCCGACGGAGAAAAAAATGCTTCACCGTTATCGAACGCTCACCCTGCTGGCCTGCATATTGCCGGCTCTTTTCATTGGACGCGCAGCTCTTGGCGGAGATGGAGAGCTGGTCATCGAGGAAGACTTTGAGGGAGGACTTCCCGGAGACGTTGGCGTTGTCACCCAGAGCAACGGCCGGATCGAGGTCATTGATGACGGCAGCGGAGACAACCAGGTTCTCTCCCTGACACAGGCAGAAGGAAACCAGGGCGCCTGGGTGTGGTTTCCGCAGGAATTTGAGCTTGGTGAGCGGCGCGTTGAGATCGAGTTCGACCTCTTCATCGGACGCGGAACCAGCGCGGTTCCAGCCGATGGCGCTGCCGTCATCTTCCAATTCGACAACGACCTGCAGGCCTTCGGTAATATCGGCGGAGACCTTGGCGTTGGCAACCTCCGGGGCGCGGGAGGCAGCTACGAATACATCGCGCTAGGATTTGACATCTGGGACAACGGCGAAGGCGACCGGGAGACCCACTGTGACGGCCGCCACGGGGCGCAAGCGACCTGTGATGTCGAGGTTATCCAGAACCAGGCCTCTCCACACCTTGCGGTGCCGCCGGCCGTCGGCGACCCCCCTGATTTCATCTCGAGCGCGGCCGTCTACGGCTCACCGAACGTCGCCTCCCACACCGGCAATGAGACCTTCGACCCGGACGATCTCATCCATATCTCGATCATCTTTGACGCCGGGGTCATGCGGGTACGAATGGCCGGAGGCTGGACCGACCTGCCCAGCAGGGGCGGCGAATTTTTCGAGGAGATGATCGTTCTTGATTACACGACCCAGAACTTTCCCCGGCGGCCGGCCAACATCGGCTTCGCGGCCACCACCGGAGGCGCCAACGCCTGGCAGTGGATCGACAACCTCGTCGTACGCGAAGGTGACACCCGGGTAAGACAGGAGGACGAGCCTCCACTCTCCGAGGGCGGCATCAACTGCGGCTCCCGCCGTGTAAACGCGACCAACGAGATTGGCTTCTCGTTCCTGGCAGACCGGCTCTTCGGAGCCGAGGTCAGCCGCGAGGGCGACCTGGAGGAAGACCTCAGCGTCATTGTCTCCGCCTTCGGCCGCGTCCCCGCTGGAAATGACACCGTCAATACGAACCTGCGGCCGATCGACCTGTCGAACCTCGATGGCGGCGCGATCAACACCTCCCGGCTCTTCATCAACGAAGCATCCTCCGATGTCGGTGTCGAATACCGGGCCCATGTAATTCCGGGCCGCTACGATGTCCACCTCTTCTGGAGTGAAAGCGCCGAGACCGCCATCAACAGTCTCGGTCAGGGCGTCAGGCTCTACAGCGTCTACCTCAACGAAGAGAAGGTGCTCTGCAACTGGAGCGCCGCCGCCGCCGCGGGAATCGGTACGGGCGACCCGAGAATCGCCTGCGCCGGCGCGCTCGACAAGGCTGCCACCCGCGCCTTCCAGCTCGATGTCGACGGCATGGAGGGTGAAGACTATGGAATCCTTCGGATCTACGTTGAAGACCTTGGAAACACCGCCGGCCTCAACGCCCTGGCCTTCCGGCGCGCGGGGGATGCCTCGGGAGAGCCTGTCAGCGGCGCGCTCGAGTGTATTGAGAAGGAGCCGGGAGAGTCCCCGCCAGGCACTCTCCTTGAAGACGACTTCGACGACCTCCTCGACCAGGAATGCCCCCCGGGGATGGTCTGCAACAGCAACAACTTCACTCCCCGGGTTGTTGACGGCCGCCTGAGGATCACCGATGACACCGTCGGAAGCACGGCCGCCACGGCCATCTACGAAGAAACCGTCAATGTCTGCGACTTCAAGATGGTCGCCGAATTCGACCTCTTCCTGGGCAACCCGGATGGAACCGAGGCCGCCGATGGAGCCGCCTTCTTCCTGCGCGAGGGCTCGGACACCACGGCTCTCGGCCCCGGCGGCGGGGGACTCGGACTCCCCGTTGGCGGAGCAGGCTTCGCCGTCGAGTTCGACACCTGGAGTAACGGCGCCTGCTGCAATGAACCCTCGGGGTTCAACACTCCCGACCAGTTCACCCATATCGGCATCCAGTCCTCGGGCATCGTCTCCGCGATCAACCACGTGCAGTACAACCCGGACCTCAAGCCGGTCGCCTTTGGCGGCACCGGCTGGCCGAACTTCTTCGATCCGTCCGGAGTCAACGTACAGATCGAATACGATGCCGGCCACATCACGGTCTCCCTCTCGGGGTTCACCGCAGAGGGGGTTGACTTCGGGCCGGAGATTGTCTGCGAAGCTGACCTGGTGCCGATCTTCGGAGCCGAGGCGGTGATAGGCTTCGCGGGCGGCACCGGCGGACGCACCCAGCACACCGACATCGACAACATCTATATCGATGCCGCCGAGGGAGACTCCGGCGGCGACAACGCGATCAGCGAGGCCCTGGAACGCGCCCGACAGCTCTGGCGAGAGAGCCGCGGAGAGCTCTACATCAACTGCGGCGGCCCCCTGCTCGCCTGCTCCGCCACCCAGAACCCTGCCCCGGAGATGGTTGGAGCGAAGATAACCGGCGATCGCGTTGTGTGGCTCGGCGACGAAGCGGCCCGAGGAAGCCTCGATGCGGCGGAAAACGAGTTCTTCACCGTCACCCCCCTGCCCAACAGCGATGGCAGCAACTCCGGCCTCCAGGTCGCCACAACTAATATGGGGTATTGGGATGCTCGCGGAACCACTCCCGGCATCAACGACGATGACCGGGTCTTCCACACCGAGAGATGGGCGGACCAGGAATACCAGGTCCCGGTCGACAACGGAGAATACGAGGTCACGCTCTATTTCGCTAACTCCTATAGCGGCACCGCCGGCACCGGCTCGCGCTTCTTCCACGTAATTCTCGAAGGTGTCCAGCAGAGCGGCTTTGAGCACTGCGACCTGATGAGCGACACCGGCTTCCGCGGCAGGGCGAACCCGGTCTTCGGCTTCGACAACCTGTACGACCCGGTGGGACACGCGGAGATGCTCTACTCATCGGATCCCTGCAATTTCGCCGAATGTGACAACAACGGCGCCCTCGGAGAAGACGACCCGGACTTCGACCGGATCCTTCCGGCTCGCGAATGCGGCAACGCCGCCGCCGCCGCGCTGCGCTACACCCTGTCCGTAGACGATGGGGCCCTGACGATCGCTCTCACCGAGCCCGATGTAGCCGCCGGCGAACCCGCCTCGCCTGACCCGAGCCCCAAGATCTCCGGGATCTCCGTGCGCCGCACCGATGTGGCCCCGCCGCCGCCTGAGCGCTGCGACAACGGAATTGATGATGACGAAGACGGCGCTACGGACTGCGATGACACGGACTGCGCCGAGGCGGCCAACTGCCAGGCTCCCGCGGGCCCGACCTTCGTTCGCGGAGATGCGAATTCCGATGGCAGCATCAATCTCACCGATGGCGTCATTCCCCTGCTCTTCCTGTTCTCCGGCGGCGCGGCCCCAGCCTGCGCCGATGCCGCGGACACCAACGACACCGGCAACATCGAGATCACCGATGCGATCATTATCTTCAGCTGGCTGTTCACCGGCGGCGCGCCGCCAGCCGCGCCATCGCCTGTGAGCCCTGGCTACTCGGCCGAGGAATGCCGGGGCGACCCGACCGATGACGCGCTTGGCTGCGCGAGCCCATCTCCCGTCTGTCAGTAAAACAGCGTCGCCGGCGGAGGCCTGCAGGCTTCAGGCTTCCGTCGGCTGGCCGCTTTCCCCCTCGAGGATGAGGGCGTCGACCACGGCCGAGGTGTCCCCGGTCTTCTCAAAGACTCGGCGCTGACGGGCATAGCTTGACGGCCCACGGACCATCCGCTGGAGCAGCGGCACCTGGGCCGCGCTCCCGAGCCGGTCAAACACCGGGGCAAGATCCTCCAGCAGCCGCTCCATTGTCTCGGCGATGGGCCTCTGGGCTCCATCCCCGTCGACGATGGTCGTTCCCTCCATGCTGTAGCGCGCCGCCCGCCACTTGTTCTCCGTCACAATCCTCGGGTGCAGGATCGGCAAGGTGACGCCTTCGTTGATCTGTCCCTGCAGGAAGACAATCAGGGCCTGCACCAGGGCGGCGACCGCCAGGTTCTCCCCCATCGTCGGCATCGCGTCACAAACCCTCACCTCCACCGTGCCGAAGCCCGGGTGAGGCCGCACGTCCCACCAGACCTCTCGAATGCTCTCGATTCCTTCGGAGCGGATCAACGCGCCCACCAACTGCTCAAACTCTTTCCAGCTCTCGTGTCGATAGGGCAGTCCGGCGGTTGGAAGCGTCTCGAAGATCTTGCTGCGGCAGGAAGCCAGCCCTGTATCCTTCCCCTCCCAGAACGGAGAGCTCGCGCTCAGAGCCAGCAGGTGGGGCAGCCAGGGCTCCAGGTGATTGATAATCTGTATCGCCGACTCCGCGTCCGGCACGCCGACGTGAACATGCAGGCCGAAGATCAACATCCGGCGGGCAGGCCACTGGACCTTGTCAACCAGCCGATGGTAGCGCTCATCTTCACTGACCTCCTGGTCCTCCCAGCGGGAAAAAGGATGGGTTCCCGCGCTGATGAGGGCCAGGCCGCGCTGCCGCGCGCGCTCACGAACCCACTCCAACTTGACGCCCAGGTCCGCCTCGGCCTCGCCAATGTCGGCGCACACTTCGGAATTGATCTCGATGGTGGACTGGAGAAGCTCCTCCTTGAGCCAGCCGACATCTCCACTGGAGTCGATGAGCTCGGCCGCGGCCGAGGTCAGCGCCCGTGTCTCCCTGTCAACCAGCTGAAGCTCTATCTCAACACCAAGAGTCGGTTCCGGACTGCTATTGAATTCGAACTCCATAAGGCCGCAGTATACGGCAAGAGAAGGGCTCGTGAGCGTTTTTTGCCCCCCAGCCAGACGAGGAACGGACAGCCGAGATGAACCCCGCGGCGGAAAACCTCAGCCACATCGAGAACCTCCGGCTGGTCCTTCTCCAACAACCACATTCTCCGGACACAACTCCCGAGACCAGCGCCAGCTGATATCCCGGCTGCGTGATCTGCCCTGAATCGGGTTCCTTTGTCTTGAATCAGAGCCCCAAAGTGTCGACAATCTATCTTTCACAAGGAGCTTTGCGGCATTGGCGCCGCGGCCGGCTCCCAGCTTCATAGAATCGGTCTAATACGAGGAAGACATACCATGGCAAGGCTCGCGATCCTTCTAGTCTGTATTTTCTGCATCACCAACACCTTGCAAGCGGCGGATGACAAGAGCCGTGATATCGATGCCGGCTTCGGTGAGTGGAAGGTTCTCTTTGACGGCAAGAGCACCAAGGGTTGGCAGAACGCCAAGCCGAAGCGGCAGGCTGGAGGCAAGAACCTCTGGGCCGCCGAGGATGGCGCCCTCGCCAATATCCGAGGCGGAGTCAATGACATCTGCACCGTGGAAGAGTTCACCGATTACGAGCTAGAGATCGACTACAAGATCCCCCCGAAGGGCAACAGTGGCGTGTACCTGCGCGGTACCTGCGAGGTGCAGATCTTCGACAGCTTCGGCAAAGCTGACAAGGATCTCTCGAAGGCCGATTCAGGCGCGATCTACGGCGTCGGTTACGTCGCCCTGAAGAACGCCCAGAAGAAACCCGGCGAATGGAACACCTATCGCATCATCCACGTCGGGCACAGAATCACGGTCTGGCACAACGGCGTGCTGATCCAGGACAACGTCTACCAGGACCAGTTCACCGGAGGCGCGATGGGAGCCTATCCCGGCACCGACCGGAAGCTCACCCCGAAGAAGGGGCCCCTCATGCTCCAGGGCGACCACGGCAAGGTCTGGTACAGGAACATCCGGATCAGACCTCTCTGTACAGGCGAAGGCTGGACTTCGTTGTGGAACGGCAAGGATCTGAGCGAATTCACCGCGAAGAACGACCGGCGGGCCAAGAAGGGCCTGCGCTGGGCCGTTGAGGATAACGCCTTCACCAACACGGCCGCCGGCGGCGGCGGCCACGACATCTGGACCAAGGGTTCTTACGGAAACTTCCTCGCCTTCTACCAGTACCGCAGCGACCCGAAAATTCACGGCGGCAACAGCGGCTTCTACCTGCGCGACCAGTGGGAGATCCAGATTCACGGGCCCAGGGGCGGCGGCCAGAAAGAAGGCAAGCATGGCGATGGCGCGCTCTATTCCTACTATCCTCCGGCAAAGCTTTCCAACAACGGGAAGAACCGCTGGAACACGATGTGCGTCAAGCTGGTCGACAACAAGATCTCTGTCTGGCAGAACGGCATCCTCATCCATGACAACACATCGGTGCCCACCCGCACCGACAACCACAGGGTGAAGCCGCCTGTCTTCAGCAAGGCGCCGTTCAAGCTGCAGGGCGACCATGGCAAGGTCTGGTTCGCCAATATGAAGATCCTCCCTCTTCCTGACAGCAAGTAAGAGGCACACCGGAAAACGGAAACTAATTTACGGAGCAACCACTATGTCACGATCGATCCTGGCGCTTCTGCTCTTCTCAGGCCTCCTTGCCCGCAGCGCGGAGGGCGCCGATGACTGGCAGCGTTTCAGAGGGCCGGATGGTTCCGGCTCCTCCCCCGCCACCGGCCTCGCGCTGACCTGGGGAGATGGAAAAAACGTTCTCTGGGAAGCGGAGCTCCCGGGGCGCGGGGCATCGAGCGTGATCATCGTAGGGGACCGCGCCTTCGTCACCTGCTACAGCGGCTACGGCCTCGACAAGAACAATCCGGGCGACAAGGGCGACCTGAAGCTTCACCTGGTCTGCTACGATGCCCGCAAAGGCTCGAAGCTCTGGGACCAGTCGGTGGAATCGACCGAGAGCGTTCAGGGCTACGGCCGTTTCGTCGCCCTGCATGGCTACGCCTCATCGACACCAGCGAGCGACGGCCGCTCGGTCTACGCCTTTTTCGGCCCCAACGGCGTCATCGCCTATGACCTCGAGGGCAAGCTCCTGTGGAAAAGGAAGCTCGGCAAAAAAACTCATGTGTTCGGCACGGCCAACTCCCCGGTTCTTTATGAGAACCTGGTGATCATCAACGCCGGGGTCGAGAGCGGACGCCTGGTCGGCCTCGACAAGAAGTCCGGCAAGGTGGTCTGGGAGGCCTCCGGGATGAAGAGTTCCTGGAATACGCCATCGCTCGTCAAGGCCGAGAGCGGACGCGTCGAGCTGGTCGTCAACACCAAGGGCAAGCTCCGCGCCTACGACCCGAAGACCGGCGCCGAGCTCTGGACCTGTTCCGCGATCAATGACTACATCTGCCCGAGTATCGTCTCACACGCGGGAACCATCTTCGCGATCGGCGGGCGCAGCGCAACCGCCGTCGCCGTCCGCGCCGGGGGCAAAGGCGAGGTCGAGCCGATCTGGAAAACCAACGCGGGCTCGAACGTTCCCTCTCCCGTCTACTTCAAGGGCCATCTTTACTGGATCAGCGACAAGGGGATCGCCCACTGTCTTGATGCGAAAACCGGCAAGATCCTCTACCAGGAGCGCCTGAAATCGGCTGGGCGGGTCTACGCCTCGGTGCTGCTGGCCGAGGGACGGCTCTACGCCGTCAGCCGGGAGAAAGGCACCTGGGTTCTCGCCGCGCAGCCTGAATTCAAGCAGCTGGCGCACAACGTCTTCGAATCCGACAGCAGCATCTTCAATGGCAGCCCGGCGATCCTGGGCTCGAATATCTATCTTCGCTCCGATGAAAAGATCTACTGTATCGGAGGCGGCAAGAAAAAATCGCGCCTGTGAATCCATCACGACGGCGCGCGCCTCTCTTCATGGATGCCTTATGAATAAAACCCGGCTCTTTATCTCGGCGGTCATTCTGCTCGCATCCTTCGTCGATGCCGAGGCGGAAGACCTCCATGGGCGAGTGGAGCATGGCTATGCCGACTCTGGCGGAGTCAAGATCCACTACGCAACCCTTGGCAAAGGCCCCCTGGTGGTCATGATCCACGGCTTCCCGGATTACTGGTATACCTGGCGCCACCAGATGGCCGCGCTGGAAGACCGCCACCAGGTCGTCGCCATCGACCTGCGCGGCTACAATCGCAGCGACAAGCCCGTCGGCGTGGACCAGTACAAGATGCCCCTGCTGGTCGCCGATGTGCGAGCCGTGATCACCCACCTGAAGAAAGAAAAGGCCATCATCGTCGGCCATGACTGGGGAGGAGCGGTCGCCTGGAGCTTCGCAATGTCTCATCCAGAAGTCTGCGACAAGCTGATCATTCTCAATCTGCCCCATCCCTGGGGGCTGGGCCGAGAGCTGGCAAACAACCCCGACCAGCAGAAAAACAGCCAGTACGCCCGCGACTTCCAGAAGCCCGGAGCCCATGAGAAGCTCTCAGCCCGGGGGCTCTCGAGATGGGTCAAAGACAAGGCCGCAAAAGAAAAGTATCGGAAGGCCTTCGAGCGTTCAGATTTCGAGGCGATGCTGAACTATTACAAGGCGAACTACCCTCGCCCTCCCTACAAGGCTCCGAAAGGCGCGCCGCCGAAAATCCTCGCGCCGGTCCTGATGTTCCACGGCCTCGAGGACTGGGCTCTCCTGCCCGGGGCCCTCAACGACACCTGGAAATGGCTCGACAAGGACCTGACACTCGTAACCGTCCCCGGCTCAGGTCATTTTGTTCAGCAGGACGCGGCAAAAACCGTCTCGAAAACGATGAAGTCCTGGCTCAAGCTGCAGGAAGAACCCGGCGATCAGCCCTGAGACTCTCCGGCGATCCTGCCGCGGTAGCCCTGGACCTCTTCCCCGGTCCAGGCCGCCTCTTCCGTGACCCTCACCCCGTCGAAGTCGAACTCGAAAGGCCAGGACTCCGCCCCCAGCTCCGCCACAGCGGCCGCGCATTCCTCTCGACGGCCCGGCTTCGCGCAGAGCAGCAGAAAGCCGCCGCCGCCCGCGCCGCAGGTCTTCCCCGCGAGGATCAGCTCCCCGAGCTTCTCGAAGACGCCACGGTGCTCGGCGCTGTCACAGCTCTCGTGCAGGTTATAGAGGCCGCGGCAGGACCCCCCCAGCGCCCGGGCATAACCCTCC